>JBGOXY010000018.1:0-19221 GCA_041479415.1 Anaerolineae bacterium | reverse complement strand
TGGATCTGATTGAAGTCACCCGAGAGCCCGGCAAATGCGGCGACGTCGGCTTCCCCGATGGTGCGCGCGGCCGTCGTGATCTTGTGCCCCACGCCGAATTCTTCGAAGTACAACCCGCGGCGAGGTATCGTGTCCATCGTAAGAGGGTCCCTTCGGCCCGCATGCGCCGTCTCTCGCGCCGGGCAATCGCGAACGATTGTAGCACAGCCTCTCGCCACTTCTGCCCTTCGGCGTCGCCATCCCGCGTGCTGTGTGCATGCGCCGGCTCGCTCACGGATGGTACAATCCCAATGCACCTCTCGCGCCGCGATCCTTTGGGAGGGCGGCGGGATGCGACCGGGTGATCTGATCGCAAACGATGACGGCGATCCTGACGCTCCGAACGGGCTGGGCGGCCGAGGCCTCCTCCTCGCTGCTGCCTCTCCTTCTGGCGCTGGCCCTTCTGCTCGGTGGGGCCAAGCTCGCCGGCGCGTTGGGTGTGCGCCTGGGCCAACCTGCGGTGCTGGGCGAACTCCTGGCCGGTCTGGCCTTCGGCCCGAGCCTGCTCGACCTGCTTCACCAGCCCTTCCTCTTCGATCCCACTGGAATGACGGCGGCCACGCTGCAGCGATTGGGCGAGCTGGGCGTCATCTTCTTGATGTTTGGCGCGGGTTTGGAAACAGACCTGGCGGGCCTGCGTGCCAGCGGGCGCCCGGCGCTGCAAGCCGGGGTGATGGGTGTGCTTGCCCCAATCGCCCATCCACACACAGGCATCTTCATTGTGCTGCCGGTCTGGGAAGTCTTCGGATTGCGCGAAGGCGGGACCTTGTTCGCCGAGTGAGGCAACCATGACCAAGATACCGTACCAAGAGCTGCTGCTGGCCTTCGTCCAGCCGGTCGATCGCGGTCCGACGCTAGATGCGCTGGAAGCGGGCGGCTTTGCGCCGTCGACGATGCAAGGCGGGGGCGGTTTCCTGGGGCGCGAGGTGGCGGTGATTGTGCTCGGCCTGGGCGCCGGCGACGAGCCGCGCGCCATCGAGATTCTGCGCCAATCCTGCTGCACCCGCACCGAATACATTGCCGTGCCGTACGAGGGGACGCACCTGCCGCTGGGTGCACCCGTGCCGGTGGAAGTGCAGGGAGGCACGCTGCTCATTCTGGATGTCGAACGCTGTGAGGTGTACCCATGAAACTGCTGCTGGCGATTGTGCGCGACTCCGATACCCAGGCAATGCTGCCGGACCTGCTCTCACACGAGTTTCGCGTGACCCGCATTGCCTCCACCGGCGGTTGGCTGCGTCAGGGCAACACCACCTTTCTCATTGGGGTCGACGACGATCAGGTGGAGCAAGCCATGGCGGTCATTGCCAAGAACAGCACGCCGCCACCCAACCCGGAGGCCGGGCACACCACCGTTTTCGTGCTCGGCAATGTACGCTACCAGCAGCTTTAGGAGCTAGCGGAAAAACTATCTCCCGCCTCTCTGAAAACCTCTCCCCTTCCCCGGCTTGACGCCCTCGCGTTGACACCCCAACTCGCCGGGGGGGTTGGGGGCCCGCCCTCGGAACGAGGGTGGGGGTTTGAAGGCGATGGTCCATTTTCAACGGCCTGTAGGGGTGGCCGATTCCGCCCGCCCGCAGGGTCTTCCTCGGTCGCAGACCAAGGCAGCATTCCAGTCGGTGTTCGGCAGTCCAAGGCCGGTTATGCTGCTGCCACGGACCGGCCGGGAGCTGGTGCACGACTTGGCACAGCGTTCGCTGGCGCTCCTTCATTAGTTGTCGTCCGAAGATATGGAATATCGTCGTGTGGGTAGCGGCCCGGCGCAATGCAACCCGGAGAGCGGGATGGCCAGCCCGTGCCTACTCGTCGTACAGCACGGTGGCTTCGCCGTAGAAGCGCACCGACTGGCTGACCGTCTTCTGGTGCAGCCATTCCTGCAATCTGAGGTTCTTCTCGTCGAGGCTGAACGCGGCCGATAGTTCCTCGAGCGGATAGTTCACCCGCAGTGCGCGCGGCGAAATCAGGTGGCGCGTGATACCCGCCGGCAAACGGCCCTGCCCACGCGCCAAGTTCATCACCTGGATTGGGCGGAAGTTGGGAAAAACCACCAGGGCGGCCGCGGTGGAAGAGAAATCTTCCAGGCCGCGCAGCTCGTCCAGCTGGGTGCGGAAGATCTTGCCGTGCGGCATGTAGACGTTGACTACCTCGCATAACGTTTCCGCCCACGCGTCGAGCTTGCCCGTTTCACCGAGCGCCGCCATGACCCCGCCTTCGGGCACGACGAGATAGCACACCAGCTGCTGTTCGGCCAGGTCGCGGCGGGCGTCCTCGCGCGACATCTCACGCAGGCTCACCCCGGGCAGCCCCTGCAGGCGCGTGAGCAGCGCCTGCGTCGAAAGGCTCACCACCAGGTGGTTCCAGGCGCTGAGCTGCACGCCGTCGCCCTCGTAGTCCACGACCTGCGCCAGCAGGTGGGGGTACTCCATCAGGGTGAAGGCGCTCACCCGGTTGGCGCCGTCGAGCACCACGTAGTGGTTGTGGCCGTTGTCGAGCGGCGCGATGACCGGCGGATTCTTCAGGATGCCGTCGCGCCGTAGGGTCGTGACCAGTGGGTGAGTGCGCCCGGGGTCGTGGTTCTCGTGCAAACGCAGCGAGTCGGTGGCGACGATGCGCAGGGTGGGTAGGCGTGTCATGCGCTTTTGGCTCGCAGGCGCCCATTTCACCTCGCAGGTCCCATAGGGCGGGGTGTGCGCCGACGAAAGTCCCTCTCGCTTTGAGTTGTTGTTGACGGCCGGCGCGCCGGGCTTGTGCGGCCGGCATGTGCGCCGCGCGTGCCAGCCGGAGGCCGGATGAAATCGAGCCGAAGTGTACCGCGAAAGAATTCGAATGCCCAGGGAACGTCCCGCGCCTCGCGGTTTTGACCAGGTCCAAGGGGTTTGGTAGAATGAAGTTGGCGTTGTACCCTTCGCCGAGGCGCGCATGCGTGCCATATCTGAGGGCGTTCGCAGGAACGCCCCGTCCATTCAGAAAGGGCTTGACGATGAAAGTGCTGCTGCTCAAGGACGTGTACAAGTTGGGCCGGGCGGGCGAAGTCAAGAAAGTGGCCGACGGTTACGGCCGTAACTTCCTCTTGCCCCAGAATCTGGCTCTGCTGGCCACCGCCGGCGCGATCAAGCAAGCCGAGCGCATCCGCACCTCGGCCCTGGCCGCGCGCGCGCGCCTCAACACCGAAATGGGCGCGGTGGCCGAGCGCCTGACCGGCGTAACGCTGACCTTCGTTGCCCGCGCCGGCGAGACGGGCAAGCTGTTCGGTTCGGTGACCACCGGCGACATTGCCGGGGCCATTGAGCGCGAGACTGGCGTGCGCGTCGATCGGCGCAACATCGCCCATCAACCGCTGCGCGAGATCGGAACGCACAAAGTGCCTCTGCGCCTCACGGTGGATCTGATCCCAGAGATTACTGTGATCGTCAGCCGCGAAGGCGAGCAGGAAGGCGTGCCAGCACCCGCGCCGGCGTCGGCCTCCCCCGAACCTTCACCGCAAGGCGAAACAGACTAGCCCGCTCATCGGACCTGCCGCGCGGCGAACGGTCGCCCGCCTCTGTGCGCTTCCCTGGCGCTCGAGTGCTCGCAACCTAAAACGCGCGGCCGGTTCGATCGCGCATTCCCCCCATCGCCCATGTCCGAATCGCTCGGGACCCTGCTGCGCCAGAAGCGTGAGGCATTGGGCCTCACCCTCGAAGAAGTCGAGCGGCGCACCTATATCCGCCAGAAATTCCTGGCCGGTATCGAGGCCGACGATCACAGCCTGATCCCCTCGGTCGCCCAGGCGCGCGGATTCATCCGCAGCTACGCCGCCTTCCTTGGGCTGGATGCGGATGAAACAATTGCCCGCGTCGGCGGCACGCGGCCGCGGCCGCCTCAACCTCCGCCGTCATCGGCGCGCGTGGCACCCGAGGCCCGGCGCCCTATCGCCTCAAGAACCACTCTCTGGCGGCGCTTCATGCGGCTGGATGTCCTTCTCAGCACCGGGCTGAGCCTCATCGTGATCGGCCTGCTGGTTTGGGGGGCGGTGCAGTTGGCGCACTTCCTGGCCAACGAGAGTCCTGGCGCGGCGGCCACCGGAGCGTTCGTCGCGAGCTTCGCCCGGCCCACCTCGAGTGAGACGGCTGCCACCCCGGTGGCAGGTGAGGCCGGCGGCAAGTTGACCAGTGAACCGCTGCCCGTGGCCGCCGGCGAATTGGTGACCGCCGCCCCGACACCTCTGGGCGGCGTTTACACCAGCGTGAGGCTGCGCCTGGAAGCCGTGCACCGCAGCTACGTCAGAGTGATCGTTGACGGCAAACAGCAGTTTGCCGGACGCCTGCCGCCGGGCCAGCGCCTCGAGTTCGAGGGCACCCAGTCGGTCGCGGTCATTGCCGGTGATGGAGCGGCCATTCGCGTGATCTACAATGATGTTGATCAGGGCACGCAGGGCGGGGTGGGCGAGGCCGTCATCCGCGTGTGGACTCTGGCCGGAATGAAGACGCCCACACCCAGCGTCACTCCCACTGCCACCGCCACCGTTCCCCCCAGCGCCACCCCGCGCCTTACCGCCACCTCCACACCCGCGCCCAGCGCCACCCCGCCCGCGGGAGGCTAGATGGGTGCGCCCATGCGCTACCACGTTGTGACCCTCGGCTGCGCCAAGAACAGCGTCGACTCCGATTCCATGGCGGAGTTGCTCGAACAGGCTGGCTACCGGCACGCCGACCGCCCGTCGCGGGCGGATGTGGTCGTGGTCAACACGTGCGGTTTCATCGGGCCGGCGCGCGAGGAGTCCCTGCGCACCTTGCGCGACCTGGCGCGCACCAAACGCCGCGGCCAAAAGCTGATCGCCGCCGGCTGCCTCACCCAGCGCTACGCCGAGCAGGTGGCGCGCGACGTGCCGGGGCTGGATGGCATTCTCGGCACGCGCCGCTGGATGGACATCCTTGAGGTGGTACAGGGTCTGCGACCCTCCGCTCACCCGGCGCCGCTGTATCACTTGCCGCCCGAGGCCCAAACTGTCGGACGCGATGAGCGCGGTGTGTTGCGTGCCTCCATTCAGGTCGGCAGCGCCTATCTCAAGATCGCGGATGGATGCCGGCGGCCGTGCGCCTTCTGCGCGATCCCGCTCATCAAGGGCACGGCCGTCAGCCGGCCGATGGAAACGATCGTGGCCGAGGCGCGAACGTTGCGCGATCGCGGCGTGCGCGAGATCATCCTCATTGCCCAGGATACAACCGATTACGGGCACGACCTCGGGCTGCGCGACGGTCTGGCCCAGTTGCTCGAGGCCATTGTGGCAGCCGTGCCCGACGTGCCCTGGCTGCGTGTTATGTACGCGTACCCGGGTGCCATCACCGACCGCCTGATCGAGGTCATGGCTGGCCACCCGCACATTCTGCCGTATCTCGACCTGCCCTTGCAGCATGCCCACCCGGCCGTCTTGCGGCGCATGCGCCGCCCGGCCAACATGGAATGGGTGCATGCCACGGTTAACACGATGCGCGCCGCGCTGCCGGATCTGGCCCTGCGCAGCACGTTCATCGTCGGCTATCCCGGCGAGAGCGAAGCCGAATTCGAGACGCTGCTCGATTTCCTGAGGGTCATGCGCTTTGACCGCGTCGGCTGCTTCACCTACTCGTTCGAGGCCGAGACGGAAAGTGGGCGCTTGACGGACGATGTGCCGAGCGAAGTCAAAGAAGAACGGCGTGGGCGCCTGATGGAATTGCAGCAGGCCATCTCATTGCAGCGCAACCAGGCTTGGGCGGGCCGGCGGTTGCCGGTGCTGATCGAGGGTTGGGGCGATAACCTGGCGGTCGGGCGGTCGTACCGCGACGCGCCGGAGGTCGACGGCATGGTGTTGGTCGAGGGTGCGCAGCCGCCTCTGGGCGAGATCGTGCCCGTGGACATCACCGGTGCATTGGTCTATGACTTAGTCGGCCGCCTGGCGCCGTCAGTCGCCGGTGGGTGAGGCTCCGAACGCAAAAGAAACCGGCCTCGCGCCAATGCGCGAGGCCGGTTTAACTCATAAAGCCAAGTTGCCGAACGGCTAGGGGGCTGTGTCCTCGGCGCTCGCAGTGGGTTCGGCAGGTTTGGCCGCCTCCACTTTGGGCAGGTCCACTTCGCGCCAGGTGCCTGGAATGACCTTGTTGAGATCCCGCAAGTGCTCGGCGACCACCTCGGAAGGGCACAATTCGATAAACAGCCACAACCCGCCCAGCACAACCGCCGTATCGTCGATTGGCCCGGGCAGGATGTCGGGAATGAAGACGTATACCACGGTGGCCAGCGGCAGAAGTTTGAGAAGCGGATTCACCCGGCGGTCACGCATCAGGCGCCACACGAGTTTGACTTGCAGCGCCGTTTGGCGGAAGAAGCCTCGCGATGGGCCAGGCAAACGCGGAGACTCGCTATCAGACATACTCTCCCTTTCCACTGTGTGAGTCGGTCTGTGTCGGATTATAGCCTGTGTTGGGCGGCAAGCCACGCGAGGCATGATCCAATCCATATACGATTGGCAATCGCTGCCGTTGCACTCGCAGCGCTCCCCGGCTCCACGCGGTAGCCAGGCAGCGCCGGCCGACGCCTGTGTGCGTGCAGCGGGGAGGCGGGCAGTCAAACCGCGGTATCTGGTACTTGAGTGTGCGGCCGTTTCCAACCGATTCATGCCACTAATCCAGATTTGTGACGCCGTGAACAACCGTTTCATACAAACTCACTTGACAAACCTACCATTTCGACCGCAATTATGATATATTGTCTCCCAAGGCAAGTAAACGCCCGAGCCTGAACGGAGTGCAGGTTCCCAGCGGTTGCGAGCACCCGCTTCGGGGTCGAGGCGAGGGCAGCTTTCGCTCCCACCAACCAGTTCACGAATTCATTCAAGGAGAGGCACATGCTCACGCGTAAGTCAGTTTCCTCAGTCATGGTGTTCGTGGTCTTAGCCGCAACCCTCGCCGCCTGCGGCCCCAAGGGCCCCACCGTGGTCGACGTCACGCTGACCGAATACAAGGTGGAGATGAGCAAGACCAGCATCCCGGCCGGAACGATCAAGTTCAACATCACCAATGACGGTTCGATCGTGCACGAGCTTGTTCTCGAACCGGGCGGGGCCGTGGATGATCCGCTGGAGAGCAACAACACGCCGTCCGAAGCGGAGGATATCCAGCCGGGGCAGACGGTCACCTTGGAGTGGACGATCGACACCCCGGGGCAGTATCAGTTGAGCTGCCATCTGCCAGGGCACTTCGAAAACGGGATGACGACGAGCTTCGAGGTCACAGCCAAGTAGCTGGCTCTCACACCATACCATGCACAAGGGGCATCCCGCGGGATGCCCCTTTGGATTCCAACGTGCGCACGCACGATGTTCAGGCTCAGCCCACCCTTGCCATCGCCTCGCGCATATGCATCAGCTGGTGGCCGTAGATCGCAACCAGCATCACTTCGAGCGACACCGGGCCCAGCGCCGGGTGCCGCCCGACGAGATCAAGTTGCTCCTCGCTCAGCGCGCGTGTGAACTCGATCGTCGCGGACCGCGCCTCGGCCAGGCTGGCCAGCACCTCCTGCGGCGCCATCCCCGCCAGACGCTGTTGTTCCTGCGCGTTGAAGCCGTCGTAGTCAAATCCCTCCGCCACGCCCGGCCCGCCCGCGGCTACATCTCGCGCCATCAGCAGCAAATGGACCTCCGCCGAATAGAAGTGCGCGGCCAGGTCACGCGCCGTCCATGGCGGCGGCCCGTCGTACACCGGCGCGCGCCACCCCTCGGCACTTAGCGAGCCGAACTTCTCCTGCGTCTTGAGCAATCCCTTTTCGAGGCGGGCGGTTATTTCGCTGACACGTGGGCCGGGCATGGGCTGCCTCCGCAATGTGGCGTGTCACAAGTCTAGCCCGGCCGCGGACGAAAGTCGAATCGCCTCCCCTCCCTGACGGGCTGGCCCGTTCGCCCCTTGTCCTATAATGAGAAAGTCCGGGCCGGCATGCGCCCAGCATGGCCTGGGGCGCCCGCCGACCCGCGCCGGCGGCGGGGAGGAGGTGCCTCGTGCGCATTGCCATCATCAGCGACAGCCACGATAACGTGTGGAAGCTCGACAGCGCCATGCCGCAGCTGGCCCAGGCGGATGTCATCCTCCACTGCGGCGACGTGTGTTCGCCGTTCACCATCCTGCGCCTGGCGCAGGGCGTGCAGGGCAAACCCATTCACCTAGTGTGGGGCAACAACGACGGCGATAAGCCGCTCTTGCTCGCGCGCGCGGCTCAGGCTGGCAATGTCACCATCCACGGCGACCTGGCCGAGCTCACCATGGATGGGCTCAAGGTGGCGGTCAACCACTATCCGAATATCGCGCGGGCGCTTGCCGAAAGCGGGCGGTACGACCTGGTGTGCTACGGTCACGACCACACCGCACATGAGGAGCGAGTGGGGCGTACGCTGCTGCTCAACCCGGGCGAGGTGATGGGCTTGCACGGCCGCAGCACCCTGGCCCTCTTCGTCACGCGCAGCCAGAAGGTGGCCTGGGTGGATCTGGCCTGAGGCCTTAAACGACGAGCGGCGCCGCACATGCGACGCCGCTCTGGGTGGCGCCCCTGCGGCGAATTGAACACCGGTCTCTGCCTCCGGAGGGCAACGCTCTATCCGCTGAGCTACAGGGGCGACGCGTGCGATTTTACCATGCACGCGGCTTTCATTCCGCGCGGTAGACGTGCAGCCGGACCCCGATGTATAATCCCATTCGCGCAGCGGTGAGGCCCCTACGGCCGGCCCGCGGCGACGCGAGTTCCTCGAGGTTTTCCTCGTCGCACGATGCGCCTCCAGATCGCTGGTGCATCGGGCCGGATGGCCTTTGGAATGAATTGGCGGGGCCGGGCCCCGCACCCCTAAGGAGAACGGGCATGTCTGGTCATTCAAAGTGGGCCACCATCAAGCGCAAGAAAGGTGCCGCGGATGCCAAGCGGGGCCAACTCTTCACGCGCCTGGCGCGCGAGATCGCCATGGCCGCGCGCGAGGGCGGCGATGTCGACGCCAATTTCAAACTGCGCCTGGCGATCGACAAGGCCCGCGCCAACAACATGCCCAAAGACAACATCGAGCGTGCGGTGCACCGCGGCACGGGTGAAGACCGTGAAGGCGGCGCGCTCGAGCAAATGACTTACGAAGTCTATGCGCCACACGGCATCGCCTTGCTGATCGATGTGGTGACGGATAACAAGAACCGCGCCGTGGCAGAGATTCGGCGCATTCTCACCCGCGCCGGGGGCAGCCTGGGCGAAGCCGGCTCGGTGGCCTGGCAATTCACGCGCAAGGCCTACTTCGAGGTGGCGGCCGAAGGCAAGGACTCCGATGCTATCTTCGAAATGGCCGTGGAAGCCGGAGCGGACGACGTCTCACTCGGCAGCGACATGATCGAAATCACTGCGCCGCTGGAGGCCTTCAAGTCCATCAGCGAACGCCTGCGCTCTGCCAAGATTGCCCCGGATGAGGCCACTCTGCGCATGGAGCCCCAACAACAGATCCCGCTGGGCGTCGATGACACCGTATCCGTGATGAAAGTCATCGAGGCTCTGGAAGAACTCGACGACGTGCATACCGTCTACTCGAATCTGCAGGTCAGTGACGAAGCGGTGGCCGCCATGGAGGCGGCCGCCTAGGCGGCCCTGCGCGTAGCGCGCTCCCTTCACACGATGCCAGTAGCCAGGCCGGCACGCGCCTTGGGGATCGACCCGGGAACGGCGACGACCGGCTTTGGGGTGGTCGAAACGACCGAGGCCGGCCCGCGCGCCATTGCCTACGGTGTTGTCCGCACACCCGCCGGGTGGGCCCTGGCGCGGCGAATGCAAAGCCTGCACGAACAACTGCGTGCCCTCATCGCTCTCCACGACCCGACCACCGCGGCCGTGGAGAAGCTTTTCTTCCAGAAGAACGTGCGGACGGCCATGGCGGTTGGCCAGGCGCGCGGCGTGGTTCTGCTGGCGCTCTCGGAATGCGGGTTGGCGGTCGGAGAGTACTCCCCGCTCGAGGTCAAACAGGCAGTCACTGGCTACGGTGCGGCCGGCAAACGGCAGGTCCAACTGATGGTCCGCACCATCCTGGCGCTCGACGACATCCCGCGCCCAGATGATGCCGCCGATGCTCTGGCTGTTGCCATCTGCCACCTGCAGTGCTCGCGCCTCAACGAACTGATGGAGGCCTCGTGATCGCATCCCTGCGTGGTCGAGTCGAACAGGTCGCGGAAAACGCCGTGGTGGTCGAGGTGGGCGGGGTAGGGCTGATGGTGGCTGTACCGGCGCCGCTGGCCGCCCGCCTGCAGCCGGGGCAGCCGGTGGCCCTGTTCACGCGTCTCATCGTGCGCGAAGATGCACTGGCGTTGTTTGGGTTCGAATCGCCCGATCAGCGGAGCTTCTTCGAACTGCTGCTCACCGTGAGCGGGGTGGGGCCCAAAGTGGCGCTCTCGCTGCTCTCGCACTTCTCACTCGAAACGCTGCACTTGGCCGTTGGCGCGAACCAGCCCGAACGTTTGGCGGGCATTCCCGGCGTGGGGCGTAAGACCGCCGAGAAGATTGTCTTCCATCTTAAGGACAAGGTGGCCGCCCGCGGGGACGCCGGCCCGAGTGGGTGGGGCGAAAGCGATACTGATATCCTCGCGGCGCTCACCGCGCTCGGCTATACGTTGGTCGAGGCCCAGAGCGCGTTGCAGTCGCTGCCCCGCGATGCGCCGGCGGATCTTGAATCGCGACTGCGCCTGGCACTGCAGTATTTCTCCCGTCGTTGATTGGATGTGCAGGCGCACTGGGCCCGCCCGCACGTGCCCGCCGTTCCCTCCTCGGCCCGCGCTCACTCAAACGTGGATGGCATGGATCGGCCGCAACTCCTCGGCGCGCCTTCGATGCATGGGCCAATTGCATAGATCAGTTGTGAAGACCTGGACAAAAGAAATCCTCTCAGTTATCATTCGGGCGGCGGGCACGCAACCCGATGCGCCGACCGCGCAGACGGCTCCTACGGCAAGTTCCTATTTCGTCTGCGTGCCTCGGGCGCGGGCGGGCACATGTCCCGCCCGGTTCGCGCAGATGGCCCAAGCACGGTTCGCCCCGCGGCTCACCACGGTGTGGAGGACGTAGCATGTCGGATCTGGCAAAGCGCATCGCGCAGGATTTGCAGGCGCAGATTGCTTCGTTTGAGGGGCCGCTCGTCGCCGAGGCCGTGGGCACCGTCCTCGAAGCCGGCGACGGCATCGCCCGTGTGCGCGGCCTGGCCGAGATCCGCTCGCAGGAACTGGTGCGCTTCGCCAACGGCTCCACCGGTATCGCCTTCAGCCTCGAGAAGGACTCGGTGGGTGTCATCGTTGTGGGCGAGTTCAGCGGTATCGGGGAGGGTATGGAGGTGCGTGGCACCGGGCGCATCGCCTCCGTGGCGGTGGGCGACGGCCTCGTCGGCCGGGTGATCAACGCCCTGGGCGAGCCAATCGACGGCAAGGGCCCGATCCTTTCTACCGACTTCCGCCCGATTGAGCGCATTGCCCATGGCGTGGTCGAGCGCCAGGACGTGGACAGCCCGGTCCAGACCGGGATCAAGGCCGTCGACTCAATGATCCCGATCGGGCGAGGCCAGCGCGAGTTGATCATCGGCGACCGGCAGACGGGCAAGACCGCCATCGCCGTCGACGCCATCATCAACCAGCGCGGCAAGGACTTGCTATGCATCTACGTCGCCATTGGCCAGAAGAAGTCCTCCGTGGCGCGCACGGTGGCCATCCTCGAACGTCACGGGGCGATGGACCACACGGTGGTGGTGGTCGCCGCCGCGGATGAGTCGGCCGCGCTGCAATACATCGCACCTTACGTCGGCTGCGCCATCGGCGAAGAATTCATGGAAGACGGGCGCGACGCGCTCATCGTCTACGACGATCTCTCCAAGCATGCCTGGGCCTACCGACAGGTGTCGCTGCTCTTGCGCCGGCCGCCGGGACGCGAAGCTTACCCCGGCGATGTGTTCTATCTGCACTCGCGTCTGCTGGAGCGCTCCGCGCGATTGGCCGACCGCTTCGTGATCGTTCCCTCTTCGTTCAAAGGCGAAGCCGCGGCCATCCATGCCGTGGATGGCGCGGTCTACGGCGGGCCGCGCGCGCGGCACGAGGCCAACGAGGCCATGAAGGCCATGCCCAATGGCGCCGCGCATCGCGCGGCCAAGGTGAAGGGCTCGGGCGGGTCGCTCACCGCGCTGCCCATCATCGAAACTTTGCTGGGCGACGTCTCGGCCTACGTCCCAACCAATGTAATTTCCATCACCGACGGGCAGATCTACCTCGAATCGAACCTGTTCTATACCGGCATCCGCCCGGCGGTTAACGTCGGCATTTCGGTCTCGCGCGTGGGCGGTTCGGCGCAGACGCGCGCGATGAAGCAGGTGGCCGGCATGCTGCGCCTGGACATGGCGCAGTTCCGCGATCTGGCGGCCTTCGCCCAATTCGGCTCGGACCTCGACAAGACCACCCAGCAGCAACTTAACCGCGGCCAGCACTTGCAGGAAATCCTCAAGCAGGCGCAGTACGTGCCGATGTCGCTCGGCCATCAGGTAGCCGTGATCTTCGCCGGTACCCGCGGTTTTGCCGACCAGGTGCCACTGGACCAGATGGCGACATGGGAAGACGGTTTGCACCGCTTCCTGGATGTCGCCTATGCCGACTTGACCGAGGTGATCGAGCGTGAAAGGGAAATCAGCCCGGCTACCGAGGCCCGCTTGAAGGAAGCATTGCAGGCCTACAACATCTCGTGGAAGCGGTAGGCTGGGCTACGCACAGCGGATGAGCTGAGATGCCCTCCCTTCGTGAGATGCGGCTGCGAATTCGCAGCGTCGGAAATATCGCCCAGGTCACGCGCGCACTGGAAGCGGTCAGCGCCAGCAAGGTGCGCCGCGCCCAGCAAGCCGCGCTGGCGACGCGCGCCTACGCAACCAAGGCGTGGAGCGTGCTGGAGAACTTGGCGGATCAGCCGGGCAGCGGGAGTCTGCATCGCCTGCTCGATCGCCGGCCGGAGGTGCGCCAGGTGCTGGTGGTTATGGTCAGCGGCGACCGCGGGTTGGCCGGTGCCTACAACGTCAACGTCGTGCGCGAAGTTCTGGCACGCTTCCGTTCGAGCCCCGTGCCGGTGCGCTACTTAATGGTGGGCCGCAAAGGGCGCGACATGATGCTGCGCCGCGGGGCGCAATTGGCGGCCGAGTTCAGCGGCCTGCCGGGGCTGCCCACCTTCGCCGATGTATCGGCCATCGGCCGGCTGGCGCTTGAGGATTTCGAGAAGGGCCAGGCCGACGAAGTCTACTTGGCCTACACACGCTTCATCTCTCTCGTCCGTCAAGAGGTCGTCGTGCGGCGCCTGCTGCCGTTGGCCGTGGAAGAAATGGGTGCGCACATGCAGACGATGGGCGCGCGCCCCAGCGGGCCGCGGCCGGTCTATATATTCGAACCGGGGCGGGCACAGCTGCTGGACGAAATCGTGCCGCGTTTCGCGGCCCTGCAGGTGTTCCAGGCCATCTTAGAGTCCCTGGCCAGCGAACACGCAGCGCGCATGGTGACGATGCGCAATGCGACCGAGAATGCGCACGAACTGACGGCAACACTGCAGCTCGACTACAACAAAGCGCGCCAGCAGAGTATCACCGGCGACCTGCTCGACATCGCCGGCGGCGCCGAGGCTCTGGCGGCCCGCCGCTAGGGCGCTGGCCGAGCCGAACCGTGCCGGCGCGCCCCGCCGTGGAGGACATGCGAATGGTGAATGCCAGCGGACGAATCGTTCAGGTGCAGGGAGGCGTGGTCGACGTGCAGTTCCCTCCCGGGGAATTGCCGGCGATCTATGATGCCCTCGAGGTACCGCGCCAAGGCGCGGCAGCGCTCGTGCTCGAAGTGCAACGTCACCTGGGCGAGAATTGCGTGCGCACCGTGGCCATGGATTCCACCGACGGGCTGCAGCGCGGCGCGCCGGTCGCGGCCACCGGGTCGCCCATTCGTGTGCCCGTCGGGCCGGCCACGCTCGGACGGGTGTTCAACGTGCTCGGCCGGCCGGTGGACGGCAAGGGCGAGGTCGAGGCGCAGGCGACTTACCCCATTCACCGAAGCGCACCGCCCTTCTCCGAGCAATCCACGACGGCCCAGGTCTTCGAGACCGGGCTTAAGGTGATCGACCTCATCGCCCCCTTTACCCGCGGCGGCAAGACGGGCATCTTCGGCGGCGCGGGCGTGGGCAAGACGGTCATCATCATGGAGCTCATCCGTTCCATTGCCACGGTGCACAAGGGCAACTCCGTGTTTGCCGGGGTCGGGGAGCGCACGCGCGAGGGGACTCAGCTCTACCGCGAGATGCTCGAGTCGGGCGTGATGAAAGACACGGTCATGGTCTTCGGCCAGATGAATGAGCCGGCTGGCGTGCGCCTGCGCGTCGGTCTGACCGGGCTGACTATGGCCGAGTACTTCCGCGATGAGGGGCGCGATGTGCTGCTCTTCATCGACAACATCTTCCGCTTCTCTATGTCGGGCTCGGAGGTTTCCGCGCTTCTGGGGCGCTTGCCCTCGGCGGTGGGCTATCAGCCCACCCTTGCCACAGAAATGGGTGAGCTGCAGGAACGCATCACCTCCACCAAGCGAGGCTCGATTACCTCGATGCAGGCGGTGTATGTGCCGGCCGACGATTACTCGGACCCGGCCCCGGTGGCCACCTTCACTCACCTGGATGCGACCGTGGCCCTCGAACGCTCGATCTCGGAGAAGGGCATCTTTCCAGCGGTGGACCCCTTAGCCTCCACCTCGCGCATCCTCGACCCCGGCATCGTCGGCCAGGAGCACTACCGCACCGCGCGCGAAGTGCAGCGCGTGCTGCAGCGCTACAAGGATTTGCAGGACCTGATCGCCATCCTGGGCGTGGATGAACTGAGCGAGCAGGATAAGCTGATCGTCTCGCGCGCGCGCAAGATCGAGCGCTTCTTCTCGCAGCCGATGTTCGTGGCCGAGCAGTTCACCGGGGTCAAGGGGGAATACGTGCCGCTCCGCGAGACCGTGCGCGGCTTCCGCGAGATACTGGATGGACAGCACGACGACCTGCCGGAGGCTGCCTTCCACATGGTGGGCCCGATCGAGGGCGCCGTGGATAAGGCCCGGCGCTTGCACGCCGCCTGAGGGCGGGCAGGATGACCGATGCTGTGTGAGATCGTCACCCAAGACCGTGGACTGTTCAGCGGCGAAGTCGACATGGTCCTGGCTCCGGGCAGTGAGGGCGAGCTGGGCATACTGCCGCATCACGCACCGCTGCTCACCACCCTGAGGTTGGGCGTGCTGCGCGTGCGGCAGGGCGGCCAGGAGCGGGCCTTTACCATCGCCGGCGGCGTGATGGAAGTGCGCCCGGACCGGGTCACGGTGCTGGCCGATTCGGGCGAGAACATCGACGAGATCGACGTGGCCCGCGCCGAGGCAGCCCGCGAACGGGCGCAACACATGCTCGCCGAAGGACCGGCTGTCTCGAATTCAGAGATGCGCGAAGCCGAGGCCGCACTCCTGCGATCGAAGCTGCGCCTCGACGCCGTCCGCCGCTACCGGCGCGCCCGCCGTCCGGGCGCGGGCGAGGGCGACGGCCACGAGCCGTATTCCGGCTGACCCTCGACCATCAACCGAGCTTCACTGAGAATCGACAATGGCGCTACTCTACCGCGAATTGGGTATCGATCTGGGCACGGTCAACACGCTCATCGCCGAAGGCGGCGAGATTGTGTTGAGCGAACCGACCATGGCCGCGATCGATGTCGACGAGCAGAAAATCATAGCCCTCGGCCAGGAAGCCAAGGACATGTACGGCCGCGTGCCGGAGGGCATTCAGGTGATGTACCCTCTGCGCGACGGGGTCATTGCCGACTACGAGGTGACCGAGCGCATCCTGGCCTACTTCATCCAGAAGGTGTGCGGGCCGGTACGCTTGTTCAAGCCGCGGGCCATGGTCACCGTGCCTTACGGCGTGACCAGCGTGGAGGGGCGCGCGGCGCACGAAGCCACCTTCCGCGCAGGCAGCCGCGAGGTCACTTTGGTGCAGCGTTCGTTGGCCGCGGCGGTCGGCGCGGGGTTGCCCATCGGCACCCCCTCCGGCAACATGGTGGTCTACCTGGGGGGCGGCGCCAGCGAGAGCGCGGTGATTTCGGTCAACGGCATCGTGGTGGCCAACACGGTACGCGTCGGCGGGCAGCGGCTGGATGAAGCCATTGCCACCTACGTGCGCCACAAGTATGGGCTGGTCATCGGCGAGACCACGGCCGAAGAGCTCAAGCTCAAGGTGGGCTCGGCCGTCCCGCTCGAAACTGAGTTCAGCCAGGAGGTCCAGGGCCGCGACCAGGTGAGCGGGTTGCCGCGCAAGGCGCGGGTTACCACGGCCGATATCGCTGAAGCCCTGGCCGACCCGATGGCCCAAATCGTGTCCGGTGTGCGCGCGACGCTCGAGCGCACGCCTCCCGAACTCACCTCGGATATCATCGATCGCGGGATGATGTTGTGCGGAGGCGGATCACTCCTGCGGGGAGTGGACCGCTATTTCACCCAGGTGACCGGCGTCCCCGCCTATTTGGCCGAAGAACCTGTGGCGTGCCTGGCCCTCGGCGCTGAGCGCGTGCTCAAGCAGGTGGAGTTGTTCCGGCGCTTCTTGCCGCCGTCGTGAGCGCGAGCCGCTAGCGCGGCCCCGGGGGTTCGAGGTAATACGTCATGCGCTGCAGGTGGACCGCCGGATCGATGTTTTGCACGTAAACCCCTCGCGGCACAATCAACGTGGTCGGTGCATAGTTGAGGATGGCCTGCACCCCGGCCTCGATCAGGTGCAGTGTGGCGGGTTGCGCCTGGGCCGCCGGGACGGCCAGCATGGCCACGCGGATGCCTTCGCGCCGCACGAGTTCCACAACGCGTGCCGAGTCGCTGATGACAAAACCCGCCAGGGTCTGACCGATCTTGGAGGGGTTGTTATCGAACACCATGCGAATGCGGAACCCGCGGTCGTGAAAGCCCTGGTAGTTGGCCAACGCCCGACCCAAGTCGCCGGCGCCGACCAGCACCACGTCCCACAACTGTCCGAGTTTGAGAATGCGCCGCAATTGCTCGATCAGAAACGAGACGTTGTAGCCCAGCCCCTGCTTGCCGAATTCGCCGAAGTGCGAGAGATCTTTGCGAATCTGGGCCGAGGTCAGCCCGAGGCGGGAAGCCAACTCTTGCGAGGAGGTAACCGATTTGCCTTCGGCGCTCATGGCGCTGAGCGCGCGCAGGTAGACCGGCAACCGGCCCACGACGATGTCGGGAATGGGTTTCGAGGCCATCGATACCTCCGCCGGCGGGAAGGGTTTACAATGAATTCGACTTTATCACAAAGAGTTGTGGAAGGCAACACGAGGTGCAGCGATGTTCCTCGATGAAGTGCACCTCACGGTGAAGGCCGGCAAGGGCGGCGATGGCATGATGCACTTCCATCGCGAGAAGTACGTGACCCGCGGCGGGCCCGATGGAGGCGACGGCGGCCCCGGGGGCGATGTGGTCCTGGCGGTCGATCCCAAGCTCAACACCCTTTCCTACTTCCATCATCAGCGATCCTTCCACGCAGAAGATGGGGCACGCGGCGGCACCAATAACCGCACCGGAAAATCCGGCGCAGACATGGTGCTCGGGGTACCGCGCGGCACGCTGGTGCGCGAAGCCGCCAGCGGCCAGCTGCTGGGCGACCTGACCGAGCCCGGCCAGCAGCTGCGCGTCGCTCGCGGCGGACGGGGCGGGCGGGGCAACCCGCATTTCGCCTCCTCCAGCAATCAGGCCCCCTACGTTGCCGAGAAGGGCGAGCCGGGCGAGGCGCGTGAGCTGGAGCTGGAGCTCAAGCTCATTGCCGACATCGGCCTGGTGGGCGTCCCTAACGCGGGTAAAAGCACCTTTCTCGCGGCGGCGACGGCCGCCCGGCCCAAGATTGCCGCCTACCCGTTCACCACCACCGAACCGAATCTGGGTGTGGCCACTCTCGACGACACGTCGCTGGTCTTGGCCGACATCCCTGGCCTGATCGAAGGGGCCCATCGCGGTGTGGGGCTGGGCTTTGCGTTCCTGCGGCACATTCAGCGCACGCGTGTGCTGATCCATCTGCTCGACGGGTCCGGCGAAAGCCCAGTGGCCGACTTCTCCCAAATCAATTCCGAGCTGGCCCTCTTCGATCCACGATTGAATTCCAAGCCGCAGGTCGTGGCGTTGAACAAGATGGATTTGCCCGAGGTGCAGGCGCGTTGGGAAGGGGTGCGCCGCGATCTGGCGCAGCGGGGTGTGGAGCTGATGCCGCTTTCGGCGGCGACCCACAAGGGCCTGCGCGAGGTGATGGCGCGAGCGGCGCAGCTGCTGCGCGACCTTCCACCGCCCGCCCCGAGCGAGGAGGAGCTGCCCGTCTACCGCGGGCCGCAGGACGCCGAGGAGTTCACCCTGGAACGGGAGGCGGACGGCGGATGGCGTGTGCACGGGAGGCGCATTGAACGTGCGGCGGCCATGACCTATTGGGAATTGGACGAGGCGGTCGAACGCTTCCAACGCATCCTGGCGGCCATGGGTATCTACGAGGCAATGAAGCAGGCGGGTGTCAAGCAGGGCGACCTTGTGCGCATCGGGGAGAATGAACTCGAATGGCACGACTAGGCGTGTTCGGCGGCAGTTTCGACCCGCCGCACTTGGGGCATTTGGCATTGGCTGAGGCGGCCCTGCGCGGGCTCGGTCTGAGCCGCGTGTTGTGGGTGCTCACGCCGGCACCGCCGCACAAGCAGGGCTGGAACATCTCACCGCTGGCCGTGCGCGAGCGCATGGTCGCGATCATGGTGGAGCAAAACTCTCAGTTCGTTTTCTCGCGCGTGGAAATGGAACGCCCGGGGCCGCATTTTATGGTGGATACCCTGATGGAGCTCGGGCGGCGTTGGCCAGGCGATGCGCTCACCTTGCTGCTGGGCGGGGATTCGCTGCGCGACCTGCCTTCGTGGGGTCGCCCGCAGCTTCTCATCGAGCAGTGCACACTGGGGGTGATGCGCCGTCCGGGGGCCGAGCCCAGGTTGGCGGAATTGGAGAAGGCCCTCCCGGGCATTTCCCAGCGCACCGAATTCTTTGATGCGCCGCGCATGGATATCTCGTCGTCAGAGATACGCAGGCGGGTGCATGCCCGGGAATTGTACGATCACCTCGTGCTGCCTCC
>JBGOXY010000017.1:0-19870 GCA_041479415.1 Anaerolineae bacterium | reverse complement strand
GTATCTGGACGGCGAGGATCAGAAGACCCTCATCTCCTTCATTCATCTTGGCGACCCGATGTACGAACCCACCCTGGCCGACGGCGCCTCGCATGCCAAGTCCCTCGTCCGTCGCAAGAGTCATGCGCTGCCGCCCGCGGTGTTGCACACGGCAGAGGTGAGCACCGCTGCCTCGTCGGCCACGCCGGAAGTCGAAATGGGGCTCAAGCGTGCGTTGAGGCAGTACCTGCCGGGCATGGGCGAAGCCCCGCTGCGCTACTATCAAGCTCACGCAGAGCGGCCGGGTAGCGGCGCGGCGAACCCGCATGGCTCGGCCGGTACGCGCCAGGCCGCCTGGGTGGTCTCACTGGCCCGCACCTTCTCGACGCATGGCGCACCGCATACTCAATACGCACGCGTCAGCCTGGATGCTTCGGGACGCCTCCTGAAGCTGGTCGTCTCCCGTTAGGCGGTCGGCCCTCCTGGCACGGGATGTGCAACACCCTGCTCAGGAGGGCTGACCATGCCGGCGACGATCGCCCCGAAACCCGCAGGGCTGGGGATCTATTACTTCCCCGACGACCTGCATTACCGCCACAAGGACTTCGAGACCTGGCTGCCTGAGATCCAAGCCATGAACCTGGGCTGGGTTACGCTGCGTGGCAGCGTGCGGCGCGCGGTCCCCGAACCCTTTGTGCGCGCACTCGTCCAGGCCGGCCTGCAGCCCATTCTGCACTTGCCCGAAGCCCCCATTCGTTCTCTGGCCGATGAGGTCGCGCCCCTACTGCAAGCGTACGCTCGCTGGGGCGTGCACTACGTGGCAGTCTTCGCGCCGCCCAACCTGCAAAGTTCGTGGACCCCGGGCGATTGGCAGCGGGGTTCTCCGGTTGAACTCTTCCTGGATGCATTCATCCCAACGGCCAAGCTGATGGTGCAAGCGGGGCTCGCACCTGTTTTCCCAGCGCTCCATTCCGGCGGTGACTATTGGGACCTGGCGTTCCTCGAGGCCGCATTGGCCGCGCTGGTTGTCCGCGGCGAAGAGGACCTGTTGGCGGGCATGACCTTCGCCGTTGAGGCATGGACCTTCAACCGGCCAGCGACTTGGGGCGCGGGCGGTGCAGCGCGCTGGCCGAATGTTCGTCCGTACCTCACCCCGCCCGACTCACAAGACCATCGCGGCTTCGGAATGATCGACTGGGTACAGGAAAGCGTCACCCGCCATGCGAGCCAGCCACGTCCAGTGCTCATGCTGCGCGGGGGCGCAGCGTTGGGCGAGAACCTGGACGCCAATTTCCCCGCTGTCGACGAGAAACGCCATCTGGATCTCAACAGTGAGATTGCGCGAATGGTGATCGACCGGCGTGCGCCCGAGGGCCTGCTCAATGTCGCTTTCTGGCTTCTCAGCGCTGAGGCCGGCAGCCCAGAAGCCGCCCAGGCTTGGTTCCGTGCCGACGGCACGACGCTGCCCATCGTGACCGCCCTCAAGAGGTTGGGCGAAAGGGCGCGCGTGCGCCAGTCGGAAGCTGCCCAGGGTAAGGTGTTCGCCCACTATCTACTTGTCCCGGGCGGGCTGACCGCGCTGAGCGGTGCCGCCTGGCAGGTGCTGCAAGACCTACTGCGCACGGTTCGTCCGACGATCGGCGATTCGATCGAGGAGGCCGTGCGGGCCGAACGCGTCACGTTGTTCGCCGAAAGCGCACCCGCGCCAGTGATGCAAACCTTGCGCAGTGCCGGGTGTGTTGTGGATCATGTGCGTCCGGTCCCGATGGAGAGGAGCCAGGCGTGACCCCCTTGCTTACACCGACAGTGAGTTCTACCGCTGCACCCCGTCACACCGCGATCGAAAGCTCCCGCCCAACGACCCTGCTCAAGGTGGTGGGGCTGGGCGGCGGCGGGTCGAACGCGGTCAATCGCATGATCGAACTCGGCCTGGGGGGCGTCGAGTTCATCGCCTGCAATACGGACTTGCAGGCGCTGGCCACGTGCCTCGCGCCAATCCGCGTGGCATTGGGTCCGCATACGACGCGCGGCCTGGGCGCAGGCGGGCTGCCGCAGGTGGGCGAGGCGGCCGCACAGGAAAGCGCCGACGATCTGGCCCATCAATTGGCCGGGGCCGACATGGTCTTCCTCACCTGCGGGATGGGCGGCGGCACGGGCACCGGCGCGATCCCGGTCGCGGCTCAGGTTGCCCACGAGCAAGGGTCGATCGTCGTCGCCATTGTCACCCTGCCCTTCAGTTTTGAGGGCCGGCGCCGGTTGCAGGCGGCCGAGGCGGGCATCGAGAAGCTGCGCCCACATTGCGATACGCTCATTACCATCCCCAACGACCGGTTACTAGCCGTCGCGCCGCGCCAGACGACCTTCGACGTCGCCCTGCGTCTGGCCGACGATGTGCTGCGTCAGGGGGTGCAGGCGATCACCGAACTCATTACCCGTCCCGGGTTGGTCAATGTCGATTTCTCCCACGTGCGCTCGCTGATGCAACTGGCGGGAGGCGCGTATTTCGCCGTGGGTCAGGGCTCGGGGCCGGACAAGGCGGTGGATGCCATCCGCTGCGCACTGCGCAACCCGATGCTCGAGATCGGCTCGCTCGACACGGCGGCCGGCATTCTCGTCCACTTCACCGGCGGTGAGGATCTGGAGCTGATCGAGGTCCACAAGGCGATGCAGGAGGTGAGCGCCGCCGGTGCACACGACGCCGAAGTGGTCTTTGGCGCGGCAATCGACCCCGCCATGCAGGGCCGAGTGCAGGCGATCATCGTTGCCACCGGCGTCGGCGGGCAGCCGCTCGGCAATGTGCTGGCCGGCGCCTCGCACGTCATCCTGCACAGCGCCGCACCGGGTGGCTCCGATCGCATGGCCCCGGCGCCCCTCGGCCGCAGTGCGCGAGCCGGGGCGCCCGCCTCCACCTCGGCGGCAGGCCACCGCGTGGAGCCGCCGCCCCCCGAAGAAGATCTCGATATTCCAGCGTTCATGCGGCGGCGGCGACGCCCAATCGACGACTCGACGGTTGCACCGGCCGGCGGGCGCCCCGCAGCGCCCCGGGCGGCTTAGCCGCAACGGACGCGGGGAAAGCGAGGAGGCACATGGGACTTCAAGCGCAGGCCATCGAACGCGTGAGCAAGCAGGTGTATCACGACTACCCGGAAATGCGCGGCGCACGTCCAAGCATCTCGGGCCAGGGAGGCAACTTCGTGCTCACCTACCGCGGTAAGGTGCGCACCTCAAGCGGGGCAGAAATGTCGCGCATCGTGCGCGCCGTGGCCGACGAGGAAGGCCGCGTGATCAAGGTCAGCACGTCGAAGTAGGAGGCGCACGATGAATCCCACCGATGTAGCCTGGCTCAAGTTCCAATTGCGGGTGTGGACTTTCACTGAAAGGACTCTGGCCGCACTATATGCCGTGCGCGGATACTTCCGTCCGGCGCTCGCCAGCTTGGCTGCGGGGTTTGCGCTGGGCTTGGTGCTGGCTCTCATCTAGGCAGGCGGCGCTTCGCCCTCGGCATCCACAAGGAGGCGCCCCAGGCGATAGCCCCGCGGTGCGCCGGGGTCTTCGAGCCCTTCGAGCCAAAACAGTTCGACCTGCCAACGTCGTGCAACATCTTGCCACCAGATCAAGTAAGCGGCCTGCGGATAGGCCGCTTCTTCTATGTCCGTCACAGACGGATGTTCGGGCCCGCGCGGGTGGGAATGATAGATTGCCAGCAGTTCGAGGCCCTGCTCATCGGCCTCTTGCATCGCAGCCAACTGGGCTTGCGGCTCAAGGCGGAAGCGAACCGGGCTATGCTGCGCATTCTGGATTGGGACAATATGTTCAACGCGTTGGCCGCGGCCGAACAAGAGCCCGCATCCCTCTTCGGGCAGGGCTGCGTCAAGGGCTGCACGCATCGCCTCCACCAGGCGCGGTGCCAGGCGGAGTTCTCCTCCCCCTTTTTCAGGCGTGGGGTATGTGGGCATCGCTCTGCAACCCGCCCTCCGTCATGCGGCGCACATCGTTGAGCGCGGCCTCCACTTCGGCAGGAGTCGCCGCTCGCGCCTCGTGGAGGTGGGCGAGCTCGCCGCGCTTCGCGCGTTCGAGGGCCACCTCGCGCAGGCCGCGCCTGGCGGCCTGGGCCGCCTTCACCAGCTCGGCGGCGGCGGCGTAGCCGATGAGCGGGTTGAGGGCTGTGGCGATGATGGCGTTTCGCTCCAGCCATTGTGCGGCTCGCTCCGGGTTTGCCTGCAGGCCCTTCACCCCTCGCTCGGTAAAGGCACCGATCGCCCCGATCATCAGCTGCATCATCTCAAACAGATCGTGGGCGATGACCGGCATCATCACGTTGAGCTCGAACTGGCCGGCCTGCGAGGCCAGCGCGACAGCCAGGTCGAGACCTATCACCTGGTACATCGCCTGGTTAAGCATCTCAGCCATGACCGGGTTGACTTTGCCGGGCATGATCGACGAACCGGGCTGGAGCGGGGCAAACCGGATTTCATCTAAGCCGGAGGCCGGGCCGCTGGCCATCAGGCGCAAGTCGTTGGCGATGCGCGTGAGCGTGAGGGCCAGGATTCGCATGGCAGCCGAGAAGTCCGCCGCATCGGCCATCGATTGCATCGATTCGAATAGGTCGGAGGAGGTCGAGAGGTCGAGGCCGGTGACTTCGCGCAGGCGCTGGACCATACGTGGATGGAACTCGGGGTGCGCGTTGAGCCCCGTGCCGACAGCCGTTCCGCCGATACCCAACCGACGCAAACCCTCCGCGGCGCGTGCCAGGCGCGCCCGATCATGCGCCACCGCGTGAGCGTAGGCTCCGAATTCCTGACCCAGGCGCACCGGCACAGCATCCTGCAGGTGCGTCCGCCCGGATTTGACTATCGGGTCGAAGGACTCCGCCTTGTGGCGCAGTTCTGCACTAAGTTCATCGACCACCCCCAGCAAATCCTCCAGCCGCCACAGGCAGCCGAGGCGAATAGCAGTAGGTATGACGTCGTTGGTGGACTGTCCCAGGTTGACGTCATCATGGGGATGCACGCGGTACTCCCCCAACGCGCCGCCGAGGATCTGCGTGGCGCGGTTGGCGAGAACCTCGTTGGCATTCATGTGGTGGCTCGTGCCGGCTCCAGCCTGGAAGGGATCGACAACGAACTCCGCATCCCAGCGCCCCTCCATGACTTCGCGCGCCGCCTGGGCAATGGCCGAGGCCTTGTCCGGCTCGAGCAGGCCCAGGTCGCGATTGACTTCGGCCGCAGCCAGCTTGATGGCGCCTAGCGACCAGATGAATGCACGCCAGGGCTTGCGACCTGAAACCGGGAAATTGACGACCGCGCGTTTGGTCTGGGCACCGTAGAGGACGTGCGCCGGAACCCGCACCTCGCCCAATGTGTCGCGTTCGATGCGCTCATCCATGGATCTCTCGCTCCTGCCGCGCCCAACAAAAAGGGAGCCTTGCGGCTCCCAGGAACGTGCCGTGTCCGGCTACTTTGCCGAATACCCCGGGCCGTCCTTGAAGAACTTGTAGTTGGGTTCGATGTCCGGCCGCAAGTCCACCACCTCGCCCGCCTTCTTGACGATGGTCTTATCGAGATGCACCGCTTGGCCGTTATGATCGGTGCCGTCGTAAATGGAAGTCCCTTCGGGTCGGCTGAGGCGCTGGCCTTCCTTGGCGGTGAGCGCGTTCGGAACCTCATCTTCCGGGAAGATGGCCACGTACGGGCACTCCGGCACGCACGCCCCGCAGTCGATGCACGTGTCCGGATCGATATAGAACCACGGCCACTCGGCGGTGGGCTTGCCCGGAACGATGCACTCCACCGGGCAGACATCCACGCAACCACCGTCGCGGAGGCAAAGGCTGGTGATGATGTGGGTCATGATTGCTTCTCCTTCGACCTGGGGGGCCGCACGCATCAGTCGATCACTGGGGTGCGGCCCTTTGGCGGTGAGGGCGATGGCGCTGCCCTAGCTACTTCTTGAACTCTGCCTCGAAGCGGCGCGTGACTTCCGCCCAGTTGACCACGTTCCACCAGGCCTGGACATAGTCGCCGCGTTTGTTCTGATACTTCAAATAGTAGGCATGTTCCCAAACGTCCAGCACTAGAATAGGTACAGCTCCCCACTGCGTGAGATTCTGGTGCTTCTCGGCCGTGAGAATCTCAAGGTGCTTCTTGGAAGGTTGCACCACGAGCAGAGCCCACCCCGAGCCCTCCACGGCGGCGGCGGCGGCGCTGAACTGCTTGGCGAAGTTGTCGTATGATCCAAAGTGGGTTTCGATCTGCTTGAGCAGTTCGCCAGTGGGCTTGCCGCCGCCTCCTTTGCTGCTGGGGGCCATCACTTCCCAGAACAAGTGGTGAAGGAAGTGACCCGATCCATGGAAGGCGAGCTCGCGCTCCCAATGCTTCACCAGGGCGAAGTCCGCCTTGTCGCGGGCGTCTTTCAGCTTGGCCTCGGCATTGTTGAGCCCATCGACGTAGGCTTTGTGATGCTTGTCGTGATGCAGGCGCATTGTCGCTTCATCAATGTGCGGCTCGAGGGCATTGTAGTCGTAAGGTAGCGGGGGCAGTTCGTGGGTCATTTCTCTCTCCTTGAGCGGTAGGCGTCCGGCCCTTTGACGGGACCGGACCGGTCTTGTACTATTGCGGCCCGAGGGGGGCCGTTGCCGTAGACACCAAATTGCGTCAGAATTCTAGTCTTATCGAAAACAGGTGTCAAGGAAACTCCTCAAGATGTACAGGTTGTCACGATGGCGATGACGCTCGACTCACAACCTGAGGCGGGCCGGTTGCCTCGGCGCGCCCGGGCCGTAAGCCTGCTCGGGATTCTGGCGGTCTCGACGGCCTCGGTCTTCATCCGCCTAGCGCAGGCGAGCGGCGGACCTTCGCTCTTGATCGCAGCGGGGCGCATGCTCGTCGCCGCGTCTGTAATTCTGCCCGCCGCACTCTGGCTCGATCGAGAGCACCTGCGTCGTGTGACCCGGCGTGACGCAGGGCTCGCGATTCTTTCAGGGGTTTTCCTGGCGGCCCATTTCGCCTTCTGGATCACCTCCCTCGAAATGACAAGTGTTGCCAGCTCGGTGGTGCTCGTCACCACGACGCCGCTGTGGGTATCACTTGTCTCGACTCTCTTTCTGCGCGAACCGGCGAAGGGCAGCACTCTCCTCGGCATGCTGGTAGCACTAACCGGGACGGGAGTGGTGGCCCTGAGCGAGGTGTGCACGCTGGCGGGAGGGCTGAAATGTGCGCCTGCCGTGCTGGCCCTGAGCGGGCTGGCGTTGCGCGGCGATGGCCTGGCCCTCTTGGGCGCCTGGATGGTCAGCGGATACTTCCTCATCGGCCGTTCTCTGCGCCCGCGCATGTCGCTGCGCGTCTACGCGCTGCTCTCCTATGGAACGGCGGGCATCGTCTTGCTCGGCGCCTTGCTTGTCATTGGCGTTCCACTTGCTCCATACCCTCTGGAGGTCTACGCATGGATCGCGGCCCTCGGCCTTGTGCCGCAACTGATCGGCCACTCCGCCTTCAATTGGGCGTTGCGCTATCTCTCGGCAACATTCGTCGCGGTGACCGTGCTCGGTGAACCGGTTGGCTCGATCTTCTTGGCGTGGATGGTGCTCGGCGAAGCCCCTTCGCCCATCCAGATAGCGGGTGCCGCGCTGATCCTGGCCGGGATTCTGGCCAGCTCGCGCGCAGAGGTGCGAGCGCGAGAGGGCGAAGCGCATGGCGCGCAGTGCGATCCACACGCCATGGTATGAGGTCACGCGCAACGTTGCAAAACCCGGAAAAGTGTGTTTAGTGGGGACCAACGGGAGGAATTCATGTCGGCATTCTCGTGGCGATGCCAGTACTGCGGCTGGTCATTCCAGTTGACGTCCGATGTGGTCGCCGCTGCTCTGGCAACAGCGGAGGCCAATCACGCCCGGCATCATGTCGAGCACTGCCCGCGCTGCCGCAAAGGTCTCAAGGTTCCACTGGATCAACTGCGTCGCCATGTGCCGGCCAGCGGCGTGGTCGCTGCACCGGCTCCCGGTTCGGAACCCACCCCAAAGGAGGATATTAGACCCATGACCGATAAGCCCGCCCCCTACCCGCCTGCCGGCGGACCGCAATACCCGCCGCCATCGCCGATGCTGCCGCCCATCGCGCCCATTACGCCGCCGGCCGCACCGATGCCCACTTCGCTGCCGCCGGTTACGGCCCCCAAGCCGGCTCCTGCCAAGCCCGCTGTTAGACGGCCGACGCGCAAGCCAGCAGCCAAGCGACCCGTCGCCAAGAAACATGTGGCAAAGAAAAAGACCGCAAAGAAGCCTGCAAAGCGCAAGCCGGTCAAGAAGGCTGTCAAGAAGACAACCAAGAGAAAGACCGGCCGCAAGTAGGCTCCCCGCAGTTTATTGGGGCTGACACCTAACTCGAATCAAGACCGGGAGGAGTGCTACGCCAGAGCCACTCCTCCCGGTGTGATTCTATCCACCGCACGGCGTCCGAGACGGACGCCGTTTTCTAAATCCGCTTGACGACGATATCGGAGATCACGTTGGCGGCTTGGTCCCCGCGATCGGCCGCATTCGACAGGTGACGGTAGATTTCGCGCAGCTTGAGCATGTCCACCACGTGCTCGAGGTCGGCCGGAGCACCAAACAGGTTGCCGATCGCCTCACGATAGACGCTCTCCATGCGATTCTCAAGGGCCTTGGCCCGCACGGCGTGGTCGGAGGCGACCGCCGGGTGATCCATGAGTTCGGTCACACCCGTCTGAATCTCACGCGCGGCCTCGGTCAGGAGGCTGGCCATGCGCTGCAAGTAGGGGTTGGGCCGGACCTTGAGAATGACCATCTCGTCGACCGTGCTGTAGGCATAGTCGAGAATGTCGTCGATCGTCAGCGACAGGGCGAAGATATCTTCCCGATCGAACGGCGTGACAAAGGTCCGGTTGAGTTCGTCGATCAGAATGCGCCGGGTCTCGTCCGCCGCCTTCTCAATGCGCGAGACTTGCTCGGCCGCATCATCGCTGGGTGTCTTCATATACTGCGACAGGGCTTCCATCCCCGCCACGGCGTATTTGGCCTGCTCCATCAGCAATTCGAGGAAGCGCCCGCCCTTCTTGCGACCTCGTAGTCTCATTCGTTCCTCCTCACTGTGAGTGTGCGCGCCTCAACCCGGCACTTCGTTCGCGGCGGCGGACGCCTGCGCACCTTCGCGCGCCGGTCCATTCGACTCTCGCTGCACAAGCATAACCCCCGCGACAATCAACCCTGAGCCGGCCCATTGAACCGGTGCGAGTTGCTCGCCCAGCAGGGCTACCGCCATGACCGCAGTGAGGGCCGGCTCGAGTGAGGCGATGAGTGTGGCAACACTCGCCGGCAGGTAGCGCAGCGCCGCCGAGAAGAGCCCATAGCCGAGGAGCGTGGGCGCGGCCAACACCAGCAGCCCCACCACCAGGCGGCTATCGAATCGCACTGCGTGTGACCGCATCGCCAGCGCAAGGAAGATGAGCGCGAGGGTGGCGAATACAAACCCGTAAAACAAGCCCGTCCAAGTGCTCCGAAACCGCCGTGCCGCGACTTTGCCGGTCAGGCTGAAAGCGGCGAATCCCACGGCCGAAGTCAGTCCAATCACTATGCCGGTCGGTGTCAGTCGATAGCCCTGGGTCGAGACTCCCACGATGAGCACCACACCCGCCAACCCCATCACGATGGAGGCAATCTTCCAGCGGGTGATCTGTTCGTGCAAGAAGGCCCATCCACCCAGGGCGGAAACGCCCGGCGCCAGGTAGATCAAGACCGTCGAGAGCGTGGCGCCGTTGTACCCCAGCGAAAGCGCCCACAGGGCATTCATCGCGGCCAACGATACCCCGCCGTGCAAGAGCAGGAAGGGCACATCGGTCCGCCGAATGTGCAATACGTGAGGCGCCGTTGCGCGCAGCACGAGGAAGAGCACCAAGACCACGGTCAGATCGCGCCACACCGCCAGGGTGAGCGGCGCGATGCCCAGTCCCTGCATCAGTGTGCGCATGATTATAGCCGTTGTGGCCCAGGTGGCGGTGCCGACCAGCGCGATGACCACGCCGCGCAGCCGCCCGCCGGCAGAGAGCGCTTGGGTCATTCCGGCCTCGCAATCCATCGCAGATGCAGGGCTCGCTCCGAGCGGTCGGAGAGGCGCACCTCGTGATGAATGCGCAATCCGGGCACCCACACCACGCGCTCTTCATCGGCGAGGACGGGTTGGATGCGGCGAAGGAATTGCGGCACATGTTGTCGGGCCAGGAAGTCACTCAGGCGCATTTCTTGAGGCGCGCCAAGCGGCCGAATACGGTCCGCCGGCGCGGCTGCCCGCAGACAAAGCGGCAGATGCACCCGATCGAAGTCGATCCATGCACTCCACGCATCCGTGCTGCGTTGGGCCGTCGGGGGAGGAGGAGTCAGATCGAGTTCGATACTTGCGCTGAACGCCTGAGCCAGGACCCGCCCTGGGACAGCCTCGATCCGTAACGGCGAAGGAGGCACAGCCCACGATGGGTCGTGGTCGCGGCTCACATACAGTCGCGGCCCTGCGGAATAGACGTGGACCGTTTTCATCAGGTGGGCATGCCCGGAGTTCGGCGGGTTGGCCAAGAAACGCACCAGGCCGAGCACATGACGCAAGGCAATATCCTCGCGCCCGCCGAGCGCCTGAGCCAGCGCCTCGCGCGCCACTCCTTGCCGCACCGCTTCGGGCAGCTCGGCAAACCCTGCCCGGTCAATCCACAGCGTGCAGCTGGCAATCGGAGTGATGCACTTCTCCAGCCCACGTTCGATGGCCAGCTCCAGCAGGCGGCTGTGGGCAGCCATGAGCTGCGCCGTCTGAACAAGCAGGCGCCGGATGGCCGGATTGTAGGTTTCCAGGTTCGGTAGCAGCTGATGGCGGATGCGATTGCGAAGGAATGCGAGGTCTTCGTTGCTGGGATCGCTGCGCGCCGCAAGGCCCCGCGCCAGGCATGCGCGGGCGCACTCGTCGCGGGTGAGGCACAGCAGTGGCCGCACCAGACGCACCCGCCCGGGCGGCACCTCGCGCTGGACCTGGTGCAGATCGACGATGGGGAGCATGCCGCGCAACCCGAAGACGCCCGTGCCGCGCAACAAATGCAGCAAGACGGTCTCCGCCTGGTCATCCGCCGTGTGGCCCACAGCCACAGTGCGGCATCCGCATTCGAGCGCCGTGGCCGTTAGGAACTGGTAGCGCATGCGCCTGGCTGCTTCTTCGAGCGAGCGGTGCTCGCGACGGGCAGCCCCGCCAACATCCGCTCTGTGATGATGGAACTCCCCCCCCCACGCTGCGATCATCTGAGCAACGCTGCGCGCATCATCGGCGCTCTCGGCGCGGAGTGAATGGTCCAGGTGGGCCGCGATCGGCACGTAGCCCAGCTCCCTGAGGAGCACATACAGCGCCAGGCTGTCGGGCCCGCCCGAGAGACCGACCACTACGCGCTCGCCCGGCTCGAGCAGTTGGTGTTCGGCAATGAATTGCACAATTCGGGTGCTGATATCCACCTGGACATTATATCGGTGCATGGGGGTCGCCAGGCCGGAAAGAGACATGGGGGCACGCGGGAGGGCGTCACCGCCCATGGCAGGCCGCCCAAGACGCGTTCGTTGCCGGCGTTATCGCCTTACATCCGGCGGATTAATCAATCGGTCGAGGACGTCTCGTCGATGGCGATGCGCGGCTTGCGCCCGGTTCGCGCGCGACGTGGGCTGCGCGCGGGTGCGGGGACGATCCGCCCCGCACGGTGGGCCGCCTCGCCGGCTGAGACGCCGTAGGTAGCCAACGCATCCACCAATTGGCGGACGTCGGTTTGCGGTGCGTAGATTCTGCGGGTGGTCTCAATCGAGGCGTGGCCGAGCAACGCCTGCAGCAGTCCCAGATCCATCCCTTCGTCGCGCAGCGATTGTGCGCGGAAATGGCGGAACGCGTGCGGCCCGCTGCCCGACTTGAGCCCGAGGGCGCGCGCGGCCTCGGCCACTACTCGCCACAACGTCGTACGCGAAAGGCGCTGGTGGCGCGCTCGCCCGTGGCTGACGAAGAGCGGCACCCCGCGGCTCCCGGGCCGCGCCGTGACGCGTTCTCCCTGGCGTTCTCTTTCGGCCAGATATTGGCGGATCGCCTGCTGTGCCTCCTGAGTGAAGATCAACATCCGCCGCTTGCCGCCCTTGCCAGTCACTTCCACCGTGGTACTGTAGCCCTGGTCCACAGCCTGGCAATTCAGCTGAGTGACCTCGCTGGCCCGTCCGGCCGAGGAATAGAGGGTGTGCACGATGGCGCGGTTGCGCAAGAGCACCAGGCGGGACTGGCGGTCGGCCGCGGTCTTCCCGGAGGGCAGCGGGACGCCATCATAGAAGGAAAGGATGGAGGCCAGGTTGGGGTCCGGGCGGCGCGGTGCATAGCGCAACACGCCTCCGCGCGTCTCTTCCGATAGCTTCTGACGCGCCGCGTCCAGCCGGAAAGATGGGTCGAGTTTGCCGCGCGCATACAGCCAGCCCAAGTAGCGTTTGGCCGCGGCAATGTACAGAGCCATGGTCGCCGCGGAGTAGTGCTTCTGGCCGAGGAGCCAATCCAGGAACGCAACCAGCACGTCATCCTTGATAGCATGGGCCGCCATCATGCCGGCCCGCGGGGTGCCATGGTAACGCGTCTCGTTGGCACAGCGCTGCAGAGCGACCAGCGCCCAGTGATAGTTATCCCGCGTTCGCGGAGATTTGAGCGCCTTGCTCAAGAACTCATCGGCAAATTCTGGCAACGGCGGTTTCGGGCTGGCTTTGTTGCCCGAGGTTGTGAGTTGGGTTTCGGTCATGGCACAGGCATTGCCGGGTCGTGGCGGGCGCCAACCGGCGCGATGGCTCGGATGTCTCTTCCGATCAGGCGGCGCGCAGGCTGTCGTACAGATCGGTCGACCGCGCGCTCATGATGAAGTCGTTCTTATGCAGCCCGCGGATCTTGTGGGTCCACCAGGTAACCGTGACCTTACCGTATTCCGTGAGCAGCGCCGGATGGTGCCCCTGGGATTCGGCCAACTCGCCGATGCGCCTCGTGAAATCCATCGCCTCAACGAAATTCTTGAACTTAAAAACCCTCTCAAGACGCTTGATCCCCTCCACCTCGATGACATTCCAACCGGGAGTCTCCCTGCCCAGTTCAGCGATTTCGCGCACGTCCAAGGGCGGCTCACCGCCGCGACACGGAGCGCACATCATCTGAGTCAATTCGCTCATCTCACACCTCACCCATACCGAATCGACTTCCCGCTCCCATGGCAAGCTCGACAGCGCTGCAGCCGGCCCGCACTCTGGTGAACGGCTCCATGGGCTATTCTAAGCCCGCGCCGGGAGGCCGCAAGGCATGTCCTCACGTAAAACCTCTAGCCTGCGGGCGTACCTTCCGGTGGCTCGTCTTGCGCCTCTGCTTGCGCTGGGGTAAAATGCGGCCTCGCAAGGCTATTAACAACGGGGGGCTTCCCAACGCCACGCGGTGGTACGGAGCCCCTGGTTCATGCCAAGCCCAGTCCGTGCGAGCCCCTTCCGGCGTCCTCGACTGAATGGAGCGGACCTTTGCCTTAGCCCAGACCGCGCTTCGGGGCGGTTGCCTGCATGCGCGGCGCGTTGGGTCCGGGCGGTCCTCCTCGGCAGCGGTGGTGTCTGCTGAGCTCGCGCTTGTGTAAATGGAGAGGCACATGCCAAAAGAGAATCCAACCTCAGGGGCCACCCGTGCGCTCAGCGAGCTCAAAGAGAAGATGCCGCTGGAAGGCACGGTCTCGCGAATCGATTTATCCGGCGCCTTCATCGAAGTGGGCGTCGAACGCGAGGGCTTCGCGCACATCTCGGCGCTTGCCGAACAGCACGTCAATCGCGTAGAGGACATGCTCAAAGTCGGGCAGAAGGTGAGCGTCTGGGTGCGCAAGGTGGATGCCGCCCACGGGCGGCTGGAGCTCACGCTCGTCAAACCGCTCGAGGTCGAATGGAATGAGATCAAGAAGGGCTCGGTGGTGCCGGGCAAAGTTGTGCGGCTTGAGAAGTTCGGCGCCTTCGTGGAGATTGGCGCCGAAAGGCCCGGGCTGATCCACATCAGCGAGCTGGCCAATGGTTACGTTAAGGACCCGGGTGAGGTGGTCAAGGTCGGAGATGCGATTGAGGTAATGGTGCTCGGCGTCGACCGTAAGAAGAAGCAGATCCAACTCAGCCTCAAGGCGCTCGAGACACGCACCGCCAAGGAAGTTGAAGAAGAGCAGAAGACCGAAGAGCCGTCCCTGACCGCGATGCAGGCGGCCTTCCTTAAGGCGCAGGAGTCCTCCGAGGCAACGCTGGCTTCCGCCGCCGGCCGCCCGGCGCGAGGTGCCTCCGCCAAGATCCGCCGTGAGCAGGAAGAAATCCTTTCGCGCACGCTCCAAGGGTCAACCCGCAGGTAAGATCTCTCGGGGGACCTCTCGAATCACAAGGGCGAGCCGGGGCTCGCCCTGTGTTTCATCACTTCAACGACGACCGTGGCGCCGGTACGCGCGGCGAGGCTACATTTCCTCTTCCTCGTCCTCCCAAGCTTCCTCGTCTTCTTCCTCTTCTTCTAAGTCCTCTTCCTCGTCTTCCCATTCCTCATCGAATTCCTCGTCTTCCCATTCTTCCTCGGCAGGCGTGGCTTCGCTTTGAGAATAGGTGAGGCAGCCCGCATCGGGGTCTAGTTCGACGGCGGCGGCGCCGCAGTATCCGTCTTCAAGAAAGACGCAGTCCATGTAGCGACAGCGGATTCTTGGCATGTCCCCTCCTCGTTCTGGGGTGTATTTCTACCATGATGGGGGCCAGGCTGCCAACTCGACCGCAAGAGCTGTTCGCGAGGCTCCTGCGTGCTGCCCATGACCCGCACGGCGGCCGCGAGCGCCGTAAATCATATCATCCTTCGCACGGCTCACGCTCGGGGCAGCTACTCCTCGAGCAGCCAGGTCTCCAGGTGCGCTCCGGCCGCAACCTCGCGCACCCCGCTTGGGATAATCACCAGGCCGTTGGCCGCCGCCAGCGAGGAGAGAACTGATGAGGCCTGCTTCTCCAGCACGCGGGCATGAAACTCGCGACCCTCCCGGCGAACCTGGGCGCGCAAATAAGACTCGCGTCCGTCGGAGGTCACGGCCTCCTCGAGCGTGACCGAGACCCGCGGCAGCTCGCGCGGACTGCGACCTTCCAAGGCGCGCATCGCGCCGTGCGCGAACAACTCGAAAGTCACGAAGGACGACACCGGGTTGCCCGGCAAGCCCAGAATCGGAACATCGCGGTAACGCCCAAAGGCCAACGGCTTGCCCGGGCGCAGATCGACCCGCCAAAACTCGAGGGCCCCGTTCTGTTCGATGGCCGCCCGCACCAGGTCGAACGCGCCGACGGAAACGCCCGCCGAGGTGATGATGAGATCTGCTCCATCACGCAGCGCCCAGTCCAAGCGGGTGACGATCTCTTGCAGGTCGTCCCGGGCAATGCCCAGGTCGATGGCGACACCACCCGCGCGGCGTACCATGGCGGCCAACATGATGGCATTGCTCTCGTAGATTTGACCGTGGCGCAGGCTGGACCCCGGCTCGACCAATTCGTCTCCAGTGGAAAGGACCGCGACGCGCGGGCGTCGAAAAGCCAACACCTGGCTGCGCCCGAGTGCTGCCAGGAGGGCAACCTCTTGCGGGCGCAGGGAGGTGCCGCGCGCCAGCACCAGGCTGCCGGCGCGCACGTCGAGCCCGGCCTGGCGCACGTTGGCGCCCGGGCGGGTTGCCTCGCGCACCAGCACGTGCGCGGGCAGGGGCGCGCCCATGCTGGTGCGCTTGAAGGTCGTGGCCTCGATCGGCACGATAGCATCGGCACCTGGCGGCACCGGGGCGCCGGTCATGATGCGTGCCGCCTGCCCCTCCGCCAAGTAGGTCGTGTGAGTGGCGCCGGCGGGGATGTCGCCCGCCACCGGCAATCGCACCGGCGCCGAGGCCGAGGCTGAGGCAACGTCGCCCGCCCGCACGGCGAAGCCATCCACCGACGAATTGGCGAAAGGCGGCAGGTCGATCGCAGCGTTAACATCTTCGCCCAGCACACGTCCATCGGCCTCCCCGATCGGCACCTTCTCGAGGGGCAAGGGCCGGAAGCGCTCGAACAACCGTCGGCGGGCTTCGGCAATGCTCAGCAGGTCATTCATGAGGGCCAGGGTCTCTTTCCACGGATCCTTGTTCAGACGGCGGATCAGGCGCGCACACGGCGCGCTTCCACGACGTTGGGCAATGCCTCGATGCGGTTCATCACACGGCTCAGCTGCCCCAGATCGGTCACTTCCAGGATCAAATCGATCGTGGCCTGGTGCGCCTTGAGCGTTGACACAACGCTGTTCATGTTGATGTGCTCTTCACCCACCACCGTCGAGACGTCGCGCAGCAGTCCCTCGCGATCGTAGGCGGTGACGCGCACCGCCACGGGGTAAGTGCGGGCAGCGTGCCCCCACGAAACGCGCACCAGCCGTTCCTTATCCCCGACGCGCAGGATGTTGGGACAATCGGTGCGGTGGATGGTCGCCCCCCGCCCGCGCGTCACGTAGCCGACGATCTGGTCGCCCGGCACCGGTTTGCAGCAGCGCGCCATCGTGGTGAGCATTCCGCGCAGACCGGTGACATTCACCCCCTCGGTCGTCGCCAGGCTGGGGACCGAGAGCGCCGGCATTTCCTCCAGCGCAGCGTGTTCGCCTTGCAGGATCTTGGCGACGATGCGCGCGGAGGAGATGTCGCCCGAGCCGACCGCCGCCAGGAACTCACCCACGACGGGATAGTTGAATTCCTTGGACAGGCTCTCGATGGTCACGTCCTCGACGCCCAACCGGCGCAGTTCGCGTTCGACCGCATCGCGGCCAGCCGAGGCACGCTGCTCTTGGTCCTGGCGCTTGAAGTATTGACGAATCTTGGCGATGGCGCGCTGCGACCGCACCAACCCGAGATCGGTGTTCAGCCAGTCGCGGCTCGGCCCGCCGCTGCGGGTGGTGATGATGCCCACCTGGTCGCCAGTGCGCACGCGGTAGTCCAGGGCCACCAGCTTGCCGTTGACCCGTGCGCCGCGGCAATGGTGGCCAATCTCGGTATGGACGTGGTAGGCAAAGTCGATCGGGGTCGAGCCCGCCGGCAGATCAATCACGTCGCCCTTGGGGGTAAAGACATAGACCCGGTCTTCGAAGACATCGGACTTGAGCGCATCCACGAATTCGGCGGCGTCTTGCACGTCGGAGCGCCAGTCCATCAGGCTGCGCAGCCAGAGAATACGCCGTTCGAAGGACTCGTCGCGCTTGCCGCCTTCCTTGTAGCGCCAATGGGCCGCGATTCCCAATTCGGCGTTTTGGTGCATTTCCGCCGTACGGATCTGCACCTCAAGCGTCTTCCCGTCATCGTAGACCACAGCGGTGTGCAGGGATTGATAGAAGTTGTCTTTGGGCGAGGCGATGTAGTCGTCGAAATCGCCAGGCAGAGGGGACCACTGGTTGTGGATGACGCCCAGCGTCACGTAGCACGACGGCAGATCCGGCACAATGATGCGCACGCCGCGGATGTCGTGAAGCGATTCGAAAGGCACGCCCTTGCGCTCGATCTTGCGATAGATCGAGTAGATGTGTTTGGGCCGCCCGGTGATTTCCGCCTGGATGCCGGATTGGCCGAGGATTTCTTTGAGGCGGACCACGATGTTATCCATGGTCGCCTCACGATTGGCGCGCCGTTCCTCCAGCTTACCGGCGATCTCCTTGTACATGGCCGGGTTGACGTGGCGGAAGGCCAGGTCCTCCAATTCCCACTTCATTTGCCACATGCCCAGACGGTTGGCTAGCGGAGCGAAGATCTCAAGCGTTTCCTGGGCGATGCGCGCGCGGCGGGCCGGGTCAAGATGCCCCAGGGTGCGCATGTTGTGCAGGCGGTCGGCCAGTTTGATGAGCACCACCCGTACGTCGTCGCCCATGGCGAGGAATATCTTGCGCAGCGTTTCCACGTCGAGCGCGCGCCGCCACTCGGTCTCGTCCTCCGGAGCGCTAGTCTCACCGGCGCGGGAGACGCGCGGCAGCTGAGTCAGCTTGGTGACCCCGTCGACCTGGTTCGCGATTTCGTCACCGAAGTCACGCCGGATTTCGGCGAGCGGAATACCTGAGTCCTCGACTACGTCGTGCAGTAGCGCGGCGGCCAAGGTGGTCGCCGGCACGCCGAAGTCCGCGAGGATCTTGGCGACGGCCAGACAGTGTTGGAGGTAAGGCTCGCCGGAGGCACGCACCTGCCCGGCGTGGGCGCGTTCTGCGACGCGGTAGGCGCGCTCGATCAGATCGCGGTCCGCCGCGCTGAGGGAAGGGACGGATTCAAAGAGGGATTCAAGCTTCATTTGGGCGCCGGCTTGAGCCTAGTATAACGAGACCTATGGCCACCTGCAACAGGGTCGGCCAATCGTCCGGATTCTTCTTGGCCCCTGGCATAGAAGGTGCATCCAATGGGACGGGTCCCGGGATGCCCAGGACCTGAGTAGATTCGACTTGATTGAGGCCTGCGGGGCGCGGAGGCTGGGTATGACGATCAGCGGTAAAGGTTTCTTCGTCTGGCAGGTGCCCAACTGCGACGGCGGCGACCCGGCGCGCATCGCCGCGCGGGCCGAGGCTGCGCGGCTGACACACGTGCTGCTCAAGATCGCCGACGGCACCTGGGCTTACAACATCGACTCGCACGGACGTGACCTGCTTCCGCCGATCATCTCCGCGCTGCGAGCCAAAGGCATCGCCTCATGGGGCTGGCACTACATCTACGGCAACGACCCGCTGGGCGAGGCGCGCCTCGCCGTGCAGCGCACGCTGGCACTCGGGCTGGCCGGTTACGTCATCGACGCCGAGCGCGAGTTCAAGCTCCCCGGCAAGGCCACGGCCGCACGAACGTATGTGCGCGAATTGCGGTCTGGGCTGGGCTCGCTGCCGATCGCCCTCAGTTCTTACCGTTACCCCAGCTATCATCCCGAGTTCCCGTGGACTGCCTTCCTTGAGAAGTGCGACTTCAACATGCCCCAGGTGTACTGGGAGCAAGCCCACAACCCGGATGAGCAGTTGGAACGGTCGGTGCACGAGATCACCGCGCTGACCCCCAGCCTGCCGGTGGTGCCCACCGGGTCGGCGTATGCGACGTCGGGCTGGCGGCCGGCCGCTTCCGAGTTGACTCTCTTCCTCACCAAGGCCCAGGCGCTGGGCTTGACCGGGGCGAACTTCTTCTCATGGGACTACGCGACTAAGCCGGGCTACATCGACATGTGGGATGCAGTGGCACGTTTCGATTGGGGCGCACCGCCTCCCCCACCGCCACCGCCGGAAGCAGAGATCACCGACCGCATCGTGGCGGCCTGGAACACGCGCGACGTGGCGACCGTGCTTGCGCTTTACCAGCCGAACGCGGCGCAGGTGAGCGGCGCGCGGACAATCGTGGGCAGCACGCCGATCACCGATTGGTACCGCAACTTCCTGGGCAACCTGCTGCCCGGGGGCACCTTCACGCTCACTGGGCGCAGCGGCGAGGGCAACTCGCGCCACTTCACCTGGACTGCCACCAGCAGCGCGGGCCGCGTGCTGGATGGCAACGACACGCTGGGCATGCGTGACGGCAAGATCCAGTACCACTACACTTACTTCACCATCGACCGCACCTAGAGCGGTGGTGTGCCGCTCATCGCTTCGAGCGAGCCGACCGGGTCGGTCGGCTCTTGCTTTTGGCCTTGGCGGTTGGGGTGTGGGCCGCGGCCGAGCGGCGCGCCCGGCGGGTCGGCTTCTTTGGCGGAGGGGCAGCGGGTTTCGCCCGTCGTTTCCTAGCGGCCGGCGCCCGCAGTTCGCGCTTGGTTGCGATGGCCACAACACTCTGCAGTGATTGACCCTTCTTGAGTTTGACCACC
>JBGOXY010000016.1:0-19891 GCA_041479415.1 Anaerolineae bacterium | reverse complement strand
CCACCAAGCTCCCACTTACGAACGGGGAGGGAGGAGCACAGACCGCTCCTCCCTCCATTCATCACACTAGCACTTAATGCGCTCGCCCTTCGGGTCGAACAGCGGATCCTTCTCGACCGTCAGCTGGATGCGCTCGCCGAAAAGTTCAGTCTCGTATTGCGCACCCGGCTTGGCGGCGTCGATGGGCAGGTAGCCGTAGGCAATGCTCTTGCCGACGCTGTAGCCATAACCGCCGGAGGTGATCCAGCCGATGACCTTGCCGTCCTTGAAGATGGGTTCGTTGCCCAAGGCGATGGCCGTCTTGTCCGCCAACGTCATGCAGCACAGCTTCTGCTGGACGCCTGCCTTCTTGAGCTTGAGCAGCGCCTCGCGGCCGATGAAGTCGCTTTTCTCGAGGCGCACGAAGGCCCCCGTCCCCGCTTCGTACGGCGTGTAGTCGGGGTTCATGTCGGCACTCCAGTAGCGGTATCCCTTCTCCAGGCGCAGCGTGTCAATGGCCTTGTAGCCCGCGGCCACCAGGCCCTCCGATTCGCCGGCTGCCCAGATCGCATCCCACAAACGTGCACCGTACTCCATCGAGAAGTAGAACTCCCAACCCAGCTCGCCCACGTAGGTCACGCGCATGGCGATCACCGGCACGTTGCCGGCGATGATGCGCTTGGCCGTCATGTAGGGGAAGCCTTCATTGGAGATATCGTCCTTGGTAATCTTCTCCAGGATGGTGCGCGCCTTGGGGCCCCACAGACCGAGGCAGCCGAAGGATCCGGTGACATCTTCCACGCTCACCGAACCGTCGGTGGGCATGCGCAGCTGGATCCAGTTCAGGTCGTGCACTCCGAAGGCCGTGCCGGTAATGATGATGAAGCGCTCCTCGGCCAAACGCGTCACCGTGAAGTCGCACTCGATGCCGCCGCGCTGGTTAAGCATCGACGTGTAGATGCAGCTGCCCACCGGCTTTTCGATATCGTTGGCACACAAGTGCTGCAGCAGCTTGAGCGCTCCGGAACCGCGCACCTCAATCTTGGAGAACGAGCTCTCATCGAACAGGCCGGCGTGGGCACGTACCTGCAGGTGTTCGTGGCCGATGGCCGGCGACCAGTGAATGCTAGCCCAGCCGCGCGGCATGTATCCGTGGGCGGCCTTCTTTTCATAGGGGGTGTACCAGTTGGGGCGTTCCCAGCCGAACTTCTCCCCTAAGAACGCGCCCAGATCCTTCTCGCGGGCGTAGGCCGGGCCAAGGCGGAAATTGCGTTCGCTCTGGCGCTCCTCGCCGGGAAGATGAATGTCGTAGTAACGTGAGTTGCTCTCAATGGTGCGATTGAGGGTGAACTGCTGACCCACGTAGTGCGGTCCGAAGCGGCGCACGTCGAGCCGCCAGCAATCCCATTCCGGCGTGCCCTGGATAATCCACTCGGCCATGGCCTTGCCGATGCCACCCGCCCCGGCCAAGCCGTGGGCGCAGAAGGCGCACGCCACCCAGAACCCGCGCACCGAGGTCGGCCCGAGCAGGAACTCGCCGTCGGGGGTGAAGCCCTCCGGGCCGTTGAGCAATTGGATGATCTCGGCTTTTTCCACCACCGGAACGCGCTTGATCGAGTTCTCCATCAACTGGGTGAAGCGTTCCCAATCCGGCGGGAGCAGTTTGTACTTGAAATCCTCTGGAATGCCGTCCAGGCCGAAGGGCGCCGGGTTGCGTTCGTAGCCGCCGGTGATGAAGCCGCCCACTTCTTCACGCCAGTAGACCAGCAGGTCCGGGTCGCGCATGGTGGGAACGTTGTGGTCGAGGCCCTCGACCGGCTTGGTGATGAGGTACAGATGCGCGAAGGGAATGATCGGCAGACGCAGCCCAACCATGCGGGCGATGTCGTTGCCCCACTGGCCGGCCGCATTGACCACCACCTCGCATTTAATGGTCCCGCGGCTGGTTACCACTTCTTCCACCTGGCCGTTCTTGGTTTTGATGGCCGTGACGGTGGTGTCGGTGAAGATGCGTGCGCCGCGCGCCTTGGCGCCGGCCGCCAGTGCAGTGGTAAGCATGCTGGGGTCGATCGATCCGTCGGTGGGGGTCAGCACCGCGCCGAGCACACCCTCGGAATTCATGAGGGGGAAGAGCTTCTGGGCTTCGGCCGTGCTGATCATTTCGAGGGGCATGCCGAACGATCGAGCATAGCCCACTTGCCGCTTGAGTTCTTCCATGCGCTGCGGCGATGAAGCCAGGCGCAAGCCGCCCACCTCGCGCCAGCCGGTGTCCTGACCGGTTTCATCCTTCAGCCGCCGGTAAAGGTCGGTGCTGTACTTCATCATGCGGGTCAGGTTGAAATCGGAGCGCAGTTGCCCAACCAGGCCCGCCGAATGCCAGGTGGAGCCGCAGGTCAATTCGCCGCGTTCGACGATGACCACGTCTTTCCAGCCCATCAGGGTGAGATGGTAGGCAATGCTGGCGCCGCCAACGCCGCCGCCGATAATCACCACCTGAGCGTGTGAGGGGAGACTAGCTGGCATACGTGTCCTCCTTAAGCCAATCGTTCCAGCGTGCATCTGCCATTCGTGATTGGATTTTGGCAAAGTGCTGTTGTGCATAATCGCGAAAATCGAAATCGAGCTTAGAAATGCCGATTTGCAGGACGGCCCACATCGCTTCGCGGAAATCGGACATGGCCTTCATCAGCCGCAGGCGAGCAAACTCCTCCGGGCGGGTCTGTCCAAAATAGGCCGTAAGCAGCTGTTGATCATGCTCGTCGGCGAAAGCGTGATGAGCCGAGAAGTTGGCCAGGTCAAAAAATACATCCCCCATCCCGCCATACTCCCAATCTAAGATGCGCAACCGCCCATCGTCAAGAAAGTTGCCGTTGAGCAGGTCGTTATGGCACGGGCGCGGGGTGAACGGCCGGCGGTTGAATGCCCGCTCAATCGCGTGGGCGGTTTCCAACAGGGGGCCGTACTCACGCGGCAAATCCACCTGATAGGCTCGGGCCAGGTCGGCATAAGTCTCGACCACGCGAAAGGGGGAAAACGCGCCCGGGATGGGCGGCAGGGCATGGATGGTGTGCAGCGTGTGCGCCACCTGGCGGATACGTTCGGGCCGGCGCATTTCTTCGGGCGGGACCGGCCGACCATGAATGAAACGCGTCACCAGGTAGCCCTCAGGGCGCAGGAAGTTGACCACTTCGGGCGCCACACCCACCGACGCCGCAGCGTGGTTGATCGCCCGCTCGTGCTCACGGTCGATGCCCAAGAGCTCGGTGTTGGCGCCGCCGACGCGCACCACAAAGGACTCGCTCCCCACATCCACGCGATAATTGGTGTTGGTGATGCCTCCTCCCAGCGGTGTCACGCGCACGTCGGATGTTGCGGCCCAGGCCGGGATGCGAGAGAGGATGTCGTCGATGGGCGAGGTCATGGGTGTTACGTAGAGCGCTCCAGGTCTACTGCTGCCAAACGGAGGAGGGATGGGCCATTTCGAAAACGATGTCGAAGGTGGAGATCATTCCCACCGGCATAGCCTCGTTTTCCTCTGGGTCGACCACCACCAAGCGGTGGTGATGATGCTGGATCATCATGTCGGCGGCCTCGCGCAGCGAGGCATCCGGACGGATGGTGAGCATTTCATGCATGGCCTGTCCGGCGGTAGCCTCGGTGCAGCCGTCTTCTCCGCAGTAGGCAAGCATATCGAAACCGCTGACCACACCCAGCGGCCGGCCCATGGCATCCACAACCAGCACCGAGCGGAATTGGGCATCGGTCATAGCCCGCGCCACCGAGCACAGCGGGGTTTCCTCCCGGCAGACCAGGATGGCGCGCGACATGACATCGGCCACGTTCTTGCGGCCGAGCGGACGCGCGCGCATCATGCCGGCCACAATATCGGAGGTCGAAATGATGCCCACAGGCTTGCCGCGCTCTATCACGATCAGGCGGCTCGTGCCTCCGCTACGCATCTTCTGGGCGGCGTCGCAGGCCGGCATGCCGGCCTCCACCGAATCCAGCGGAGTGGTCATCAGCTCGCCGGCGGTCATAGTGCGCATGGCCTCCAGGCTCTTGGCATCGCTGGAGAGCCATTCGGCGGCCATCAGGTCGAAGTCCGAGAGAACACCCAGCAGGCGACCGTCTCGATCGGCCACCACCAAGGCATGCAGGTGCTGCTCGATCAGCACCTCCGCCACCCGCCCCAGGGTCATGTCGGCCTGGCAGGTGATAATCCCGGGGTGCATCAGGTCCTTGACCAATTGCGCCATGGTGCCTCCTCGCCGCCGCCGTAGATCCGGCCGGGGCTACTTGACCTCGTCCACGTCCTTGTACCACTTGACCCGGTCGCCCACGCGGGCGCGCAGGCGCCAGGCCATCGACTTGGGTTCGGCCTCCATCAGGCGCAATGCCTCCCCCACCTGGCTTGAGACTCGTGCTTTGTGTTCGCTGTTGAGTGTGTCGTAATTCTGGGCCAGCTTGTCGATCTTCTCCAGGTTCATCGAGACTGTGCGCCACAATCCCCAGTCTTCGGCACACAGTTTGGCGATGCGTTTGATGTTGATGATTTCGCGGTCGTCCTCGCCCAAGCCGTGTTCGAGAAAGAGCATGATCATGTCGATCACGTCCTTCTCGTTGATTTGAACGATCTGGGTCTTCTCCAGCACCATTTCGGCCAGCGGGATGGTTGGCGAATCCATCTCCAGGCGGCCGTTCCAGGGGATGACGTGGCAGAAGTCGAGCTTCTCATAGAAGACATCGACGTGGATGTGCGACTGCGGGTTCTCGAAAATGGCCCGGCTGCCTTCCGACACGACGAATACTTCCTTGTCTTCGGCGTAGCCCAGGCCGGCCATTAGGGCGCGGATGCCTTTGGAATCGCGGGCGTAAGCGGCGAAGTCGATGTCGGTGTAGGAGCGGCCCATCTTCTCCTGCAGGTAACCGAACTGCGGGCAGTGGGTGCGGAAGGCCAAGGCTCCCAGCACGCGCAGGGTAAGGCGGGCTGCGTCTCCGGCGGCCACGATGCGCTGCAGTTCCTGCTCGAACTTCGCTCGCTCCGCCTGACCCTGTGGAGCCATCCCGATCGAAGTCTCTGGCATTGGGCACTTGTTCCGTTGTGAGTGGTTCGGAGGATTCGCCGTTGGGGGGATTATACACCGCCGGGCAGATTGGTGCAAAACCAAACAGTCGGGCTCAACAAACGTCACCAATCGAGCTCAATATGCGTCGATTATTGCGTAGGGATGCGCGTTCTGGTTGACATAGACGACGATATCCTGCATAATTGATCAACTCGAGCGAGTCAGCCACCAACAAAGCCTCCCATCTCGAGACAGGCTCGGCGAATGCCCGCCAGTTCGTGGCGAGGCTCCCATGAGGTGCGATGTGTCGGACGTCGAGCAAACGCTCATCCCGGCTCAGCGGCGCCGCCTGATTCGGGAATACCTCGAAATCCACCAGATCGCCCGCAGCTCCACCCTCAGCGATTTGCTCAAAGCCTCCGAAGCCACCATCCGCCGCGACCTCGAATATCTCGAGATGCAAGGGATCGTCGAACGCACCCATGGCGGAGCGATTCTCAGCCAACGCCTGCCCAAGGAGCCGGCCTACGCCCACAGTGCCCAGGCCCATCCGGAAGAGAAACGCGCCATCGGGCGCGCTGCGGCGATGCTGGTCGAGGACGGCGACACGGTCTTCCTCAACAGCGGCACCACGACCACCGAGGTGCTGCGCAACCTGCGCTCACGCACCGACCTGCCCAACCTCACCCTGCTCACCAGCAATGTCACCGCCGCCCTCGAAGCGCGCGATGCACCCTTCGAGGTCATCCTGCTGGGCGGCACATTGCGCCCGCGCTCCAACTCGGTGGCTGGACGCTTCGCCATTGACATGCTCAAGCAGGTGTACGCCAAGAAGTGCTTCGTCGGCGTCGACGGCATCAGCCTCAAATACAACATCACCACTCCCTCCAGCGCCGAGGCCGAGATTGCAGCCGTGATGATCGAGCGCACGCGCGGCTTGGCAGTGGTTGTGGCGGATCACTCCAAGTGGGGCGTGGTCTCCAATTTCGAAATGGCGAAGATCGATCAGATCCAGGTCCTGGTCACCGACGAGAATCTCAGTGACGACGCCCGTTCCCAACTCGAAGGCCGTTCGGTCGAGGTGGTCGTGTCCAGCCGCGAGTTTGAGCCGGAAGGGTTTCTGAAGTTGCGCGCCGAGCAGGAGAAGCCAAATGCCGTTGTTCTCCAAGACAGCTAAGAAGTCTACTCGTCTGTTCTTCGCCACCGACGTGCACGGCTCGGAGCGGACCTACCGCAAATTCATCAACGCCGGCAAGTTCTACCAAGCCAACGTGCTGGTCATGGGCGGAGACATCACCGGCAAGCTGATGATCCCCATCATCCGCGAAGGCCCAGGCAATTACCGCGCCACATTGCAGGGCACGCTCGAGCACCTGGAGGGCGATTCGGCACTCGCCGCGCTTCAGGAACGAATCGGCACTCTCGGCTTCTACAGCCAACTGATGGGGGCCGACGAGTTCAAGGCGCTGCAGGCCGATAAGGGCGCGGTCGACCGGCTCTTCCACCAGCTCGCCCGCCAGCGGTTGGAGGCCTGGGTGGACCTGGCCGAGACGCGCCTGCGCGGCACCGGCATTCGCTGCTACATCACCGGCGGCAATGACGACTACCCCGACACGCTGGCCGCGCTGCATCGCGCCGGGAGCGAAGCGGTGGTGGCCTGCGAGGGTCTCGCCGTGCCCATCGACGACGTGCATACCATGGTCAGCATCGGCCAGAGTACACCGACCCCTTGGAAGACACCGCGCGAGATGCCCGACGAAGCTCTGGCCGAAGTAATAGAGAAGATGGTGGCCCAGGTGCCCGACCGCAATTGCAGCATCTTCAACTTTCACGATCCGCCGGTGGATTCCACGCTCGACACGTGCCCGATGCTGGATTGGACGACCGACCCGCCGGCGCAAATCGTCAAGGCCGGGCAGGTGGTGCTGCATGGGGCCGGCAGCCATTCGGTACGCGCCGCGATCGAGAAGTACCAGCCCATGCTGGGGTTGCACGGCCACATTCACGAATCCGCCGGCGTGGCAAAAATCGGCCGCACAGTGTGCGTCAACCCGGGCAGCGAATATGGCGAGGGGTTGTTGCGGGGGGTTCTGGCCAACCTCGTTGACGGGAAGGTCGAAAGCTACCAGATGACCTCGGGCTAGGAAGCCCAGGTAGCGCCAGAGGAGGAGGTGTTACCCCAGCTCGACATTCATCTCTGCGCACCCTCGGATCGTCGACCCCTTACTCTTGTGGGAGGGAATGCAATGGCGACAGCTGCGAGCACCCCAGAGGTCTTTACTCGCAAGGCGTCCGGCTTGGTACGGGTGATGTCTCCGTACTCGGCGTTCATCTATAACATCCTTACTATGGGCTTGATCTTCCCCTGGACCTACCTATGGGCACCCGGGGCGCTACCCGGCGGCAAGATGGTGTGGGGCATCCTGCTGGCCACACTATTGGAGATCCCGATCGCGTTTGCCTATGTGTGGCTTTCGACCGCCCTGCCCCGCTCGGGTGGCGACTACGTCTTCCAGAGCCGCGCCTTCGGCGGATTTTGGGGCTTTACCCTGCTGATGTCGGGTTTCGTCATCTGGATCCTGCAGTGGGTGGCGCTCTCGGGCTGGCTGCTTGCGTACCTGGGCTTTGCCCCGCTCTTCCTCGGGTTAGGCGCCACACTCGGCAGTACGGCGCTCTCGGCCGTCGGTGTGTGGTTCACCTCGGCGAACGGGATCATCATCACCAGCATCCTGAATGCATTCCTGTCGATGGTCCTGCTGGTGAGTGGCTTCAAGAACTACGTCAAGATCCAGTACGTGATGTTCTACGGCATCCTGATCGCCTTTGCCACGACTCTGATCGTGCTCTTCACTACACCGGCTTCGGAATTCGTGGCGAGGCTGAACGCGTTTGCCGTGGCTTCGGGCGGCGTGCAGAACTTCTATCAGACTGCGAAGGATGCCGTCGTCGCGGCGGGGATTAACCTCAACCCGCCCTTCAGCTTGCTGGCCACGCTGCTGGTCGCCCCCATCGCCTGGACGAGCGTGCAATGGGCCACCTACTCCGCCGAGCAGAACGGTGAAATCAAGGAAGCGCGCTCCTTCAAGAACCAGGTGTTCATCCTGGTGGGCTCGCTGATCGTCACCGGCATCCTGCTGGCCCTGCTGGGCTGGGCTTTCGAGCGCGTGGGCGGCACCGAGTTCGTTTACATCGCCGGCGCCGGTTACTGGTCGCTCATCCCCGAAGCCAACATCGCGGGGTTCAATCTGTGGCCCAACATCCTGGCCATCGCCCTCACCGCCAGCCCGTTGGTGGTGATCCTCATCGCATTCGGCTACATCCTCAACTCGTTCCAAATCGTCAACAACTGCTACATCGGGGTCACGCGCATCATGGTGGCTATGTCGCTCGACCGGCTGCTACCCGAGTGGTTCAGCAAGGTCAACGAGCGCTTCCACACGCCCGTCAATGCTCACCTGGCCTACTTCCTGGCCAGCATCCCGGTCATCCTGGCCTAACTTAGTGGGGGGATGGATCGGCCTGACCCTGGGCGTGACCTTCGCCTGCGGCTACGTGTTCGCGGCCAGCTCGCTGGCCGGGGCGCTGCTGCCCTTCCGGGCCAAGGAAGTCTACGAGGCCTCGCCCGGAGCCAAATACAAACTGGGCGGCGTTCCCTGGGTCACCATCCTGGGCGGCATCGGTGCGGTGTTCGGCTTCGCCATGGTGTTCGCCTACCTGCTCGCGCCCCAGTTGGGAGTCCTCGGCAACTGGAACTTTGCCGACTTCCCGCGCAACCTGTGGGCACAGATCATCGCCATCGCGATCGTCCTGCTCTCGGCCGTCTGGTACTTTGCGGCCAAGGCAGCACAGAAGCGACGCGGAATCAATGTCGACTTCGCCTTCAAGGAGATCCCGCCCGAGTAAAGCGCGACGTGTTTGCAGGGCGGGGGCGCATGCGCCCCCGCCCCGGCTGGTTTGACTCATCTATTCATTCTGCGCGTCGTTTTCCTCGCCGCGCGCGGCATGTTAACCGCGGCCGATTCCGATATTACTCTCTCATCTCGATAGGAGGATTGCGTGAAAGAGCAAGCGCGAGCCGTCGTCATTGGCGGCGGCATTATGGGCGTCAGCGTCGCGTACCATCTGGCCAAACTGGGCTGGAAGGACGTGGTGCTGGTCGAGAAGGGCGAGATTGCCAGCGGCGAATCGGGTTGGGCAGCTGGGCTCGTGACTCAATTCCACACCTCGCCCACGCTGATGCAGATCCGCAAGTACAGCATCGATCTGTTCAGTGAGTTCGGGATGGTCAAACACGTCGGCAGCCTGCGCGTGGCTTCCAGCGAGCCGCAATTCAAGGAGCTACTGCGCAATGTAAGCCAGGCGCGCGCGATCGGGCTGGAGGTGGAAGTGACCTCGCCCGACGAAACAGTCAAGCACTTCCCAGCGCTCTCCAAAGAGAGCCTGTACGGTGCGATCTACCTGCCGCGCGACGGGCATCTCGACCCCTATCTCACCACCACCGACCTGGCGCGCCGCGCGCGCGAGTCGGGCGTTACGGTTTACACCAACACGCGCGTCACTGGCATCGAGCTTGGGCCGAAGGGCGAGGTGGCGCGGGTGATCACCGACAAGGGCCCCATCCGCACCGAAATTGTGGTCAACGCGGCCGGCATGTGGGGGCCGCGGGTGGCGGCCCTGGCTGGCCTGCATATTCCCACGACTCCGGTCGATCACCAGCACATCACACTCAAGGCCGTGCCGGGCAAGGAATTCCCCCACGACACGCCTTGTGTGCGCGATCCAGATAACCTGGTCTACCTGCGCGAGGAGGCCGGCGGCCTGGTGGTGGGCGGCTACGAGCTCAACCCCTCGCCGCGTTGGATTGACGGGCCGCCGTGGGATCATAGCGGGGCGACCCTGCCGCCCGATTTCGATCGCTTCGAGCCGCTACTGGAGGGCGTCATTCGGCGCATCCCGGTGCTGGAGAAGGCCAAGATCAAGGGCCTGACCTGTCATCCGGGGGCTTACACGCCCGACAGCCGGCCAATGCTCGGGCCGATGCCTGGGGTGCGCGGGTTCTGGTGCGCCAACGGGCTTTCGCTGCAAGGGTACGGCGGCGCGGGCGGCATGGGCAAGGTGCTAGCCGAGTGGATTATCGAGGGTGAACCCTCGCTGGATATCTTCTCCTTCCACGCCTGGCGGTTTGGCCGCTACTATGCTGATCCGTGGTACGCCGCCGAGCGCACGCGCGAGGGCGTGAAGTACTACTACCTACTGCGCTTCCCCAACGACGAGAACGAGTGGGCCCGCCCGCATCGCGTGAGCCCGTTGCACCACCGCATGCAGGAACTCGGCGCGGCCTTCGGCGAGAAGTTCGGCTGGGAACGTGTCAACTACTGCCAGCCGGGCAAGGTCTGGCGGCGCATGGGCGCCGATCAGCGCGAGTGGGGCTGGAAGCGCCCGCCGTACTTCGATCGAGTTGCCGAAGAGCACCGCGCCGTGCGCGAACGGGTAGGCCTTTTCGATATGTCGTCCTTCGGAAAGATCGAGGTGAGCGGCCCGGGCGCGCTGCCGCTGTTGCAGCGCCTGACGGACAGCCAGATGGACGTGCCCGAGGGGCGCGCGGTGTACACCCAGTTCCTCAACTCCCGCGGCGGCGTAGAGGGCGATGTCACCATCACTCGCCTGGGCAAGGATCTCTTCCGCGTGGTGACCGGCTCCGGCTTTATCGGCAACGACCTGGGCCACCTGCGCCTCGGCCTGCGGCCAGGCGACCCGCCGGTGGAAATCCGTGACGTGACCGAGGACTACGCCGTCATCGGGATGTGGGGCCCCAAAGCGCGCGAGGTGCTGCGCGCCGTCACCTCCAGCGACGTGTCGAATGAGGCGTTGCCCTACATGATGGCGCGCGCGATCGACATCCGTGGGGCCAAGGTGTTGGCGCAGCGTATGACCTACGTCGGCGAGCTGGGCTGGGAGTTGTACGTTGAGACCGCGCAGGCCGTGCAGGTATGGGATGCGTTGATGGCTGCCGGCACGGCCTTCGGCATTGAGCCGGGCGGCTACAAGGTTCTCGATTCGCTGCGCCTGGAGAAGGGCTACCGCTACTACAGCATGGATGTGACCATGCTCGAGAATCCGTACGAGGCCGGGTTGGGCTTCTGTGTACGCCCGGGCAAGGGCGAGTTCGTCGGCCGCGAGGCACTGGCCAAGATCAAGGAGCAGGGCCTCACGCAGAAGCTGTGCACACTGACCATCGGGGGCGAGGACTATCTCACCATCTACGGCGGCGAGGCTGTGCTCTCCGGCGACAAGGTCGTGGGCCGCCTGCGCAGTGCCGGCTACGGCTTCACGGTGAAGAAGAACATTGCTTACGCGTATCTGCCGCTGTCGCTCTGCGCGCCCGGCACCGTGCTGCACGTTGAAATCTTCGGCCAACGCGTGGCGGCGCAGGTGGCCCCCGATGTGTTGCACGACCCAAAGGGCGAGCGGTTGCGCGCCTAGCGCGAGTCCGCTTCGTTAGACGCAACTACCAAACAACGGCCTCTGTTCGGCCGTTGTTTGCTGTCTCATGCGCAGGGGTATACCTCGCGTCACATGGGTCTACCGCCAGAGGGCATAGCATGTCTTACGCATGCCCGCGCACGCGCGGTATGCGCGCATCTACCCAACTTGGGGAAACCGCGGCGCAAGTGCCCGCGAGGGCGTATGCAGCCTGCGCCTTCAGTCTTGCATCTGAAAACGAGTGGCGCTGGAGGGGAAATCGCGTTCGCGCCAGGCCAGAGCCTTGTCCACCTGCACCCGGCATATCGGTCCGCCTTCCATATGGAACGCATACTTGGCAAAGTACATGGCGTCGATGCGCGCCTGCAAGCTTCTGTCGTCCACCACTTCCACTCGCCCCTCGAGGATTACCACCTCGTCGCCGCTTTCAAGATGCACTACGACCTGTGGGTTCAGATGCAGGTTGCGCGCCTTGCGTGACGCGGCATCCGTGGCGAAGAAGAAGGTCTCCTCCGTCCAGATGCCCCATACCGGCACGGCGTGTGGCCGTCCCTCGTGGCTGCTCGACACGACCCAATAGTTGCGTGCGGCGGACATCTTGCGCATCACAAAATCCGACGGAAGAGTGCCCTCGCCCGAGGGCGCAGGCTGGATTCCGCAGGAGACCGGGATGTCGGGCCGCTCGGCACGCGGGGCGGCGATGCGTCTCAAGGAGTTGGGGCTCATCCAGATCTTTCAAGAAGAGCAGGGCTGCTCGAGGAACCGCCGCTCACCCGGCCTGGTCCAATTCGCCACGCACGGTCTCGTACAGGGCCTCGGCGCGCAGCTCCTGCAGCGTGTAGCACGGGCCTTTGAGGTGATCGGCCAGCGCGCGGGCCAGGCCCTGATCGAAGGCGGCGTGCTCCATGTTGACCACCACACTGCGGATGCGCGCCTCGCGCAGCTCGTCGGCGAAGCGGTGAGCTTCCTCCAGCGGCGGCAGTGTGCCCAGCGAGACATTGGCCGCGCCGTCGGTGAGCAGGATCATCAGCGGCATCACTTCCGGATGCACCACTTTTTCCTGGCGGAAGACCTTGAGCGCCAGTGCCAGCCCAGCCGAGAGCGGTGTCTTGCCTCCCACTGGGATATCCGCCAGCGCTCGCGTGGCCAGGTGCGTGGAGTGAGTTGGCGGCAGCACCAGGTGGGCGCGATCCTTCTGGAACACCACCAGACCCACCCGGTCACGCCGCTGATAGGCGTCGGTCAGCAGCGAGAGAATGGCGCCCTTGGTGGCGGACATACGCTCGGCGACCGCCATCGACCAGGAGGCGTCCACAACGAAGAGGATCAAATTGGCGGCGCGGCGGACCCGGACCTTGCGATGGAAGTCGGAGGGATGCACCGCAAAGGCGACCTTCTCGCGCTCTTCGTGGCGCTCCACCTGGAAAGGCGCCGCGGCGCGCAGGGTGGCGTCGATGGCGAGATCGACCGCCTTGCCGGGCGTGGGCCGCGCCTGGACGTAGCGCCCGCGTTTCTGGCTGGTGTGCGTGCGCGAGCGGCGCCCGGCCTGGCGCCGGGTGAGACGGTCGAGCGGCGTGGCCAGACGGCGCGGCGCAAAGGCCGAGCCCATCTTGACCTTCTGGCCGCCCTCCCACCACGGGCGTCCCTCCGATTCGACCGGAGGCTGGAGGCCTGGCTCGATTGGTGCGACTTGTGGCTGGGCTTCTTTGAGCGGGGCGTTCAGCTCATCTTTTTTTTTACAACGGTGGAGGCGGGCTGATCTTCGCTCGGGCGCGCTTCGGCCTCCTCCTGCGACTGCATATCCGCGTGGATTTGGTCGATGCGCTCCTCAAGGTTGTAGAGGCTCATCTCGCTCTGCTGCAAGGGGCCCTTCTTCATGCGGTGAGGCAGGGCGAGCTCAGCCGCCACGGCGATGTCGTGGTCGGAGATGGCCTTGCGGCCGTGAAGCGCCGCCTGGGCGCGGGCGGCCTTGAGGATGACCAGATCCGCGCGGTGCCCGTCCACCTGCAGCGAGGCGGTCAGGCCGGCGATGGAAAGCAGGTCGCGACTGGAGTAGGCGACATGCTCGACGAGCTCGCGCGCGCGCTCGATCTCGGCCGAGAGCTCATTCTCTTTGGCGAGCCATTCGGCACGGAAATCCTCGGGCGAACCCTCGAAGGCCAGGTTGCGTTCCATGATGGCCACCCGGTCGCGCGCGTCGATGATGCCGTGCACTTCGACGCACAGGGCAAAGCGGTCCAGAAGCTGCGGGCGCAGGTCGCCCTCCTCCGGGTTCATGGTGCCCACCAGGATGAACCGCGCCGGATGGGTGAACGAGATACCCTCGCGCTCGACGATGTTCATGCCCATGGCCGCCGAATCCAGGAGGATATCGACCACGTGATCATCGAGCAGGTTGACCTCGTCGATGTACAGCATGCCGCGGTTGGCCGAGGCCAGCACGCCGGGCTCGAAGTAGCGCTCCCCCTTCTGGATGGCCCGCTCGATATCCAGCGTACCCACCACGCGGTCCTCGGTGGCGGAGACCGGCAGGTTGACAAAGGATGTGCGGCGCATGTCGTAGGGCAGCGGCCCGTTGGCATGCTCGCGCTCACGGCACTCGGTGCACCAGGTGGTCGGCCGGTCGGGGTCGCAGCCGAAGCGGCAGTTGCGCACTACGCGCACCTCAGGCAGCAGCGCAGCCAGCGCACGCGCGGCGGTCGACTTGGCCGTACCGCGCTCGCCGCGGATCAGCACCCCGCCGATGCGTGGATTGACCGCATTGAGCAGGAGCGCTCGTTTCATTCGCTCTTGGCCGACGATGGCCGTGAAGGGGAAGATTTGTGGCATGCCGGGACTCCACCTCGAATTATAACGCGCTGGACTGCGTCTCCCCTCCCGCAGAGCGCCGGCCCACCCGTGAGCCGCGGGGGAGGCCGCTTCGAGGAGAGAGCCGTACCCCCAAGCCCGCCCGCCTATCCAGCCCCACCAAGCGGGCTGATCGCACCCTCTTTCGGCGGCCTCGTACCCATTCTGCCGCCCCTCAAAAGGCCTTCGGTTGCGGGGAATGTCGTTCGCCCGTATAATGCAAACATCTCGGAACCCGGAGTAAGTGAAGTTCATGTCGAGCCAACCCGCATCGTCGAGCCCGGAAGAGAACCCCACCCCTCCAGCTCGACCCGATAGCTCGATGGGCGATCTGCTTCAGCAGTCGGAAAGCGCAGACCAGCCTAAACGAGGTGATATCCGCAAGGGTGTCATCGCCCGCATCACGGCCAACGAAGTGCTGGTTTCGATCGGCACCAAGTCGGAGGGCGTGATCCCGGCCAAGGAACTCGAGAAGCTGGATGCCGCCGCGCGCGGCCAGCTCCACGAGGGCCAGGAAATTACCGTCTACGTGATCAACCCGGAGGACCACGCCGGCAACGTACTGCTATCGCTGGCGCGCGCCCAGGAAGAGACCGACTGGCATCAGGTGGAACAACTGATGGCCAGCCAGACGGTCTATGGCGGCCGGGTGGATGGCTTCAATAAGGGCGGCCTAATCGTCAAGGTAGGCAACTTGCGCGGGTTTGTCCCCGCCTCGCAATTCAGCCTGAGCCGGCGCCACCGCAGCGAAGGGGAAACCCCTGAGCAGAAGTGGAGCAAGATGGTCGGCGAGCCGATCCACGTCAAAGTGATCGAGGTGGATCGCAGCCGCAATCGCCTGATCCTTTCCGAGCGCGCCGCCGCCAAGGAGGCCCGCGAGAGCCAGAAGGAACGCCTGCTCAACGAACTGCACGAGGGCGAAGAATATATGGGGCACGTCATCAGCCTGGCCAGTTTCGGTGCCTTTGTCGATCTGGGGGGCGCGGACGGGCTGGTACACCTGTCGGAGATCTCCTGGAAACGCATCAACCACCCGTCCGAGGTGCTGAAGGTCGGGCAGAAGGTGCGCGTGCGCGTGCTTGGGATCGAACGCGAGCGCAAACGCATCAGCCTGTCGATGAAAGCTCTGGCGCAAGATCCGTGGGCGGAAGTGCTCAGTGCGCTGCACGAAGGGCAACTGGTCACCGCCACGGTCACCAAGCTGGCGAAATTCGGCGCCTTTGCGCGCCTGGAAGGCCACGACGAGGTCGAGGGCCTGATCCACATCACCGAGTTGTCGGAGAAGCGCATCGAGCATCCGCGCGAGGTATTGCAGGAAGGCCAGACGCTCACCCTGCGGGTGGTCAAGGTCGACCCGCAAGCGCGACGTATCGGGCTCAGCCTGAAGCGTGTGCAATCGGCCGACTACGCGGATATGGACTGGGAAGCCGCCATGCGCGACATGTCGACCGAGGAGGGCGAGGCACCTCCGCTCGCCGAGCCGCCTCCGCCTGCCGAGGCACTTCCTCCTGCCGAGGAACCTCCACCCGCCGATCCTTCGGGCGGCGAGGCGTAGGGCCGCACGCGTCACGCCCCTCCCACCCACTTAGGATTTCCAGCCAAAAGACCAGCGCCGACCCCCGGCGCTGGTCTTTTTTGGCCTGCGCAACCCGGCCGGCCCGAGTGCCGTATATTGGGTAGAAGCTCCCGCCGGGCGTGCTCGACGCGGAAACCCACGGAGCTTCGTTCTGTATCCGGAGGTCACCATGAAGCCCTTTCTCGTCCTGACTGCTGCCTTGACCATCCTGGCCATGGCCTGCTCGGGGGTCACTGTCAACCTCCCCACCATGCAAGAACTCGAACTCGGGCCCCCCCAAACCTACTCGATCGACGAACCACTGCCGGCGGGCAGTGATCCTGTGGCTCTCACGCTATCCATGGGTGCCGGGCGTCTGGACGTGCGCGGCGGAGCGGAGCATCTGGTCGAAGGGAGCGTGCGCTGTAACGTTCCCTCCTGGAAGCTGGTCGTCGACCGCTCGGCCAATCAGATCGACATTCGCCAGGAGGCGCCCGAGGGCTACACAACGCCCACCGGCAGCTCCGTGATTAATGAGTGGGACGTCCGTCTGGGGGCGCATCCGCTTGACCTGCATGTCAACGCCGGCGCATACCGCGGCATGCTCGACCTTTCCGGGGTCTCGCTGCACAGCCTGGAGGTGCTCGATGGCGCGAGCGAGTCGCAGGTGGTATTCTCCAGCCCTAACCCGCAACGCATGGAAGAACTGGTCTACCGCACCGGAGCCTCGACGGTTGAGTTGCGCGGGCTAGGCTATGCGCGCGCCAAGCAGATCACGTTCGTTTCGGGCGCGGGTACCTACACGCTGGATTTCACAGGCGAGGCGAGCGAGCCGACCACGGTAACCATTCGCTCCGGCGTGAGCACGGTGCGCCTGATCGTGCCGGCCAATGCCAATGTGCGGCTTTCGCTGGGCGGCGGACTGCGCGAGGTGTCTTCCTCCGGTGCCTGGATCGGCAGCGGGAACTTCTACAATGTTGCCGGCGATGGCATAGAGCTTGAACTGAACGTAGACATGGGTGTGGGTCAGCTCATCCTTGAGACCCGGTAGGCGCGCGCGATGGATGGTCGCGGCGTCAAGCGGGTTGTGATTGACGAGATGCGGCGAGACGAAACATGCGCTCGGTGAGCATTCCGCAGGAGTGGGTCGCACAAGCGCGGGCGGGCGACCGGCAGGCCTTCACCTTGTTGGTGGAGGCCTACCAGGTGCCGGTCTACAACCTGTGCCGGCGCATGCTGGGCAACCCCGGCGAGGCTGAAGACGCGGCCCAGGAAACCTTCTGGCGGGCTTTCCAGGCCCTCGAGCGCTACGATCCGCAGCGCCCGTTTGCCACCTGGCTGCTTTCGATCGCCGCCCACTACTGCATCGATTACTTGCGCCGGCAGCGGCTGGTGGCTCTCTCGCTGGAGGCGATGCCCGATTACCACGATGCGCCAGACCCGGCGCCCGGCCCGGAGAGTTCGGCCGAGGCGCACGAGCGGGAACGCCGGGTAGCGCACATGTTGCAAACGCTCGACCCGCTCGATCGCGCTGCGATTGTCATGCGCTATTGGTATGACCTTTCATATGAAGAAATGGGCGAGGCCCTTTCGCTCTCGGTCAGTGCGGTCAAGAGCCGCCTGCATCGCGCACGCCGCCAGTTAGCCGGCGTGTGGCCCGAGAGCCAGGCCGGCGGCCTTGCCCGAGGAGGGACACATGATGCCGCACCAGCCGTTTGAGGAGTGGCTGCTTGCCGCGCACGATCTTTCGCCGACAGAGGCGGCCAAGCTCGAATCGCATCTTCGCGAGTGCTCCGCCTGCCGGGCTCTGGCCGCGGGTTGGGCCGAAGCCGAACGCCGGCTCGAGGCGGCGCCGCTGCTTGCACCTGAGCAGGGCTTTGCCGAGCGCTGGCAGGCGACCCTCGCCGCACGCGAGGTCGCGCAGCGCCGCTGGCAGGCCTGGCTGGTGTTGGGCCTTTCTTTGGCCGGCGCCTCGGCGCTCGCCGTGCTGTTGGGCTGGCAGGCGCTGAGCTCGCTGCTCTCGCCGGCGCACGCGGCCGTCGGTCTGCTGCAGGTGATGGTGTGGGTCGCCGCCGCGGTGGCTGCGGCGCAAGAAGTCGGGTGGGTACTGGTACGCAGCCTGGCGGCGCTCGTCCCACCCGGGCTTTGGATTGCGCTTGTCGTGGGAGCTGCGGCACTCATTTCGCTCTGGCTGATCACGATGACACGCTATGCGATTCAAGGAGTGCGACAATGAAGACTCTTTTGCGAAGTGCATTGCTCGCGTGTGTGTTCCTTCTCATGCTGCCCGGCCTGGCCTTGGCCGACGGCCCCGAGGATGGCAAGCTCATCTTCGGCGGCACATACATCTTGGCGCAGGGAGAGACTCTGAACGGCGACCTGGTGGTGGTCGGCGGCACCGTGACCGTCGAGGAGGGGGCCCAGGTCAACGGCAATGTGGCCCTGGTGGGCGGGTCGGTCACCATCGACGGCACGGTCAATGGCGATGCCGTGGCGGTGGGTGGCACGGTCAGCCTGGGTCCCAAATCGGTGGTGACCCACGACGTTGGCACCTTCGGCGCCATGCTCAACCGCGCTGAAGGATCGCAAGTCGGCGGCCAGGTCACCTCCGGCGGCGGGCTGCAACTGCCGTTCACCCTCTCTGTCCCGAGCACGCCTCCGCAGCCAAACCTCCCGTTTGGCCCCCAGGCGTGGAATATGCCTTTCCCCTGGCGCCTCAACGTCACACCGTGGGTCAACGGAGTCTCCATCTTACTGCGCAGCCTGGGGTTTGCGGCGCTGGCCGTGCTGGTGGTCATCTTCGTGCCGGGCCAGGTGGCGAGGGTGGCGCACGCTTCGCTGCGGCACGCGCCCATCTCAGGTGTGCTAGGGCTGCTTACCGCCGTGGTTGCTCCCGGGCTGCTCGTTCTGCTGGTGATTACCTTGTGTCTAATCCCTGTGGCGGTGCTAGGTGGGGTGCTTCTCATAGCGGCCGGCGTGTTCGGCTGGATTGCCATCGGCTCGGAGGTCGGGAACCGGCTCGCGGAGGTTCTCAAGTGGAAGCTGCATCCGGCGGCCTCGGCCGCCCTGGGTACCTTCGTGTTGACCCTGGTGCTCGAATTCGTCGGCATCATTCCGTGCGTGGGCTGGCTGGGCTCGGCCATCGTCGGGGCCATCGGCCTAGGCGCGGTGGTGCTCACTCGCTTTGGGGCGCGCACCTACGGTGATGCGGCTCTGCCCGCTCCACCCGCGCAGCCGGCCTCGGCCTGAGTCACTTTGTGTACGCGAAGAAAACGGGCCAACCTGTACAGGTTGGCCCGTCGCTTTGTAGAAACGCCTCCCGCAGCAGCGCGCCTACTTGGTCGGCCTATCCCAGCTGACAATCCACACCGCCGCTGCCGATACTCCCAGCGCCCCCACAACGAGCACAACCATGCGCAGGCCCCGCAGGCCGAGCGCGCGCGTATCGAAGGCGACCACGGCAATCAACACCGCCGCCAGGATGACCCAGGCCGCCAGCCGCGGATGGCGGCGCAGCCAGTCGCCCAGGCGTTTCATATCGGCCTCATCACCCGGTCCTCACGCAGCCGTTTGAAGAAGAGCTGCGCCTCGGGCACAAACGATTCGCGTGCGGCTTCCTCCCAGGCGCGGATGCTCAACCGGCCCAGGCCCGTGGCTTCGTAGCCCGAGTCGCGCCACACCGGGCTGCGGGCCAAGGTGCGGTCTGCGTACACCAGGGCTGCCTCGCTCTGCAGCTCGGCCGAGGCGCGCTCCATGGCATACAGCAGGAGCTGCAACCCTTGCTCGGGGGTCACAACCGGAAGGATCAGCACCTCGTCCGCGCGGGTGACCAGGTTGTCCACTTGCCAGCCGATCAGGCCGATGATCTCGCCGTTCAGCTCAAGCAGGAAGTATGCCTTTTGCCCGAAGGCCGCCATGATGTCGGCCCGGCTCAGCAGGCGCGTCGGGCGGCGCACGAGGT
>JBGOXY010000015.1:0-20103 GCA_041479415.1 Anaerolineae bacterium | reverse complement strand
TCGAAGTCTTTGAGAGAGAGAATGTCCCGTCCCATAAAACTACGCATTGTCTTGTCCTCCAGAGACAGTCAAGATGATGGGTCCGTTGGTGATGCGAGTCCCCCCCACTGGCTATTGACCACGGTGGTTCAACCTACAGCGCGGCCGTTGCTGCTTCGCACGCTCCGTTCGCCGCCGACGCGGCGCACGACATGGAAGCGGAAGTAGCCCGGCACAAAGTAGCTGTTCGAATAGTCCACAACCGACCCGCCATGGGCCGTCAGGCAGGCCTCCAGCTTGAGCAAGACCGAGCCGCGCGCCAGATCCAAAAGGTCGCGCAGGCGGCGATCGGCCGATACCGCTGTGATTTGAGTCAGCGAATGGGAAGGGTCCGCCACTCCGCGCAAACGCAGCAGGTCCAGCACCGACCCGGAGAATTCCTTGAGGTCCCCGGCGCGCAGGAATTCGAGCGGAACCACGTCTTCCAGATAGGCGATCGGGACCCGCTCCTCGAGGATCACCCGCGCAATCGACCAGACGTGGTCGCCTTGCGGGCGTTGCATGCACTTGCATTCACCAGCATCGATCAATCGCTGCTCGACGCGCACCTCGCCCATCTCCATATGCAGTCCAAGGCGCTGTCCAAGCGTGTCCAGGCTTTCCAACACCTCCAGGCCGTTCTCGATGACCGCATGCCCGTCGCCGACGAAAGTGCCGATGCCCTGGCGGCGCACCAGGCGCCCTTGTTGGGCCAGCGAGCGCATGGCCTCGCGCAACGTGGCCCGCGAGATGCCCATGCGCTGCGCCAATAGCGGTTCGGGAGGCAGCTGCTCGCCCGCCGCCATGCGCGACACACGCTTCACCAGTGCGTCTTCCGCGCGTTGGTAGAGCGGCCGCGGATCTGGGCGGACCTTCTTCTGGCGCAGCGTGGCGCGACCCACGTTCTCCTGCCGGCGGCTCATGATCTACGCCTCCACAACAGGAACGAAAGCGCGCTTCTCGACATCCACCAGGCCGAGGTCGGTCAGGCGCAATTCGGGTATGACGGCCAGTCCCAGCAAGCTGAGCTGCATGTTCGGGTTGTTGAGGGAGCAGCCGCACGCCCGGTAGGCCTCGAGCAAGCGGCCGGCAGCCGAAGCCACGCGGCCGGCGTTCTGGTTCGACATCAACCCGCCCACGGGCAGTTCGACTGTCGCCAGGACACGCCCCGCGCGCACCACCAGCATGCCCCCGCCAACGCGGGCCAGAGCGTTGGCGGCCGTCGCCATGTCGGCCTCCTCCGTTCCGACCACGAGCAGATTGTGCGAATCATGGGCCACGGTGGAGGCGACGGCGCACCGCGGGCCGAATCCGAAGCCCGAGACAAATGCGGTTTGCATGCGGCCGGACTGATGATGGCGATCGATGACGGCCACCTTGGCCACATCCTGCTGGAGGTCGATTTGGGCGCCAGAGGCCCGCACCGACAGCGAGCGCTTCAGCCAGCGTGTGGGCGCTTGGTTTTCCACAACGCCGATCACGTTGGCCAGCGTGGTGGGGTTGCCGCTGGAGGAAACAAAGAAATCCTGTTCAACAAGCGGCCGCGAAAGGTGGACGGAATCGCCAAACCCGGCTGGCACATCGCGCGCCTCGAGCGCAATGCTCCACGTGCCCTCCTCGGCCAGCACAACGCCCGCGGCAATGACCATCTTCACCTGCATCGCTTCGAGCGACTCCACCAACAGCACATCCGCTCGCCGGCCGGGCGCGAGCAGCCCGATCTCATGAGACAGGCCAAAATGCTCGGCAGGGTTAAGGGTCGCCATTTGAATGGCCGCCATGGGGCTAAGCCCGCTGGCGATGGCATGCCGCACCACGCGGTCCATGTGGCCTTCCGCGACCAGCGTTTCCGCGTGCGAGTCATCCGTAACCAAGACGAAATGCCGCGAATCGAGGCCAGCCTCGGTCACGGCTCGCACCTGGTCGGCGACATCGTGCCATGCCGATCCGTAGCGCAGCATGGCGCGCATCCCTTGGCGCACGCGTGCGATCGCATCCTCGAGGCGGGTGCCCTCGTGATCGTCATCGATTCCGCCGGCTGCGTAGGCGTGGAACGGACGCCCCAGGTCGAGGGACGGATAATGCCCGCTCACCACCTTGCCCAGGCGACGCGCCGCTGCGATCTCGTCCACCATCTTGCCGCTGTTGGCCACCACGCCGGCGTAATCCATGACTTCGCCGAGGCCGATGACTCCCGGCCACGTCAAGGCTTCGGCCACCTCTTCGGGAGAAAGCGCAGCGCCGGGCGTCTCAAGCCCGGGCGCCGAGGGCACGCATGAGGGCACCTCCACCCACAGCCTGATCGGCTGACGAGCCGCCTCGTCGACCATCAAGCGGACCCCGCGCAACCCGAACACGTTGGCGATCTCATGCGGATCGATGATTGCGGCCGTCGTGCCATGCGGCACAACGGCGCGCACAAATTCGGTGACTGTGAGCATGGTGGATTCCACATGCACATGACCGTCAATGAGGCCGGGCACAAGGAACTGTCCGCGCGCTTCGATCACCCGGGTCGCCGGCCCGATGCAATGACGTGCGTCCTCGCCGATAAATGCAATCCATCCCGCCACAACGGCCAGGTCGGTCCGCGGAATCACCTCGCCCGATTGAACGGCCACCCACTGCCCCTGTCGAATCACCAGATCGGCCGGGCGGCGGCCCATAGCGCAGTCGACCAAAGCGCGACGCACATCTTGCGGGAGGCCTAGAGACATTGTCTCTCCTCAGCCCAACAAGTCTGCCGCAATGCGGTTGTGTTGCTCGACCAGGACGGGGACTTCCGCCGTCTGCAGTAAACGGTCTTTCACGATGCAACGACCGTGGACGTACAGCTGGTCGACCGGCTGGGGTGCGCAAAATACCAGCGCTGCCACCGGGTCGTGCAGGCTCCCGGCGTACGGCAAGCTGCGCGTGTCGAAGGCCGCGAAGTCGGCGCATCGACCGGGCGTGAGCGCGCCGATGTCGTCACGTCCAAGGACGGACGCTCCACCGCGTGTGGCCAATTCAAGCGCCTGGCGCCCGGTCAGCATCGCCCGCGGTTCGGGATCCAATGCCGCGGCAACCCGATCGAGCAGCATGGCCTGACGCGCCTCGGCCAGCAGGTGCGACCCGTCATTGCTGGCTGAGCCATCCACACCCAAGCCCACACGCACACTGCGCTGGATGTATTGCCGCACCGGGGCAATGCCCGAAGCCAGACGCATGTTGGACGAAGGACAGTGGGCGACGCCCGTGTGCGTGGCGGCGAGTCGCTCCACCTCGCTCGCGTTGATGTGCACGCCGTGCGCATACCAGACGTCTTGACCGACCCACCCCAGATCCTCCGCGAAGCCCACCGGACGCCGGCCGAAGCGCTCGAGGCAGAAGCGCTCCTCGTCCTTCGTCTCGGCCAGGTGCGTGTGCAGCCGGACAGCATAGCTGCGCGCGAGCTCGGCGGCCTCCCGCATCAAGGCTTCACTGACCGAGAAGGGCGAGCACGGCGCCACCACCACACGCAGCATTGCGCCGGGCCGCGGATCGTGATAGGCCTCGATCAAGCGGCGTGTGTCGCGCAGAATGTCTTCCTCGCGCTCCACGACTCGATCCGGCGGCAGCCCGCCCTTCGATTCCCCCAGGCTCATCGAGCCGCGCGAGGCATGAAAGCGCATCCCGATTTGTTGGGCAGCCTCAATCTCGTCATCGAGCCGTGCGCCATTGGGGAAAATGTACAGGTGATCCGAAGCCGTGGAGCATCCTGAAAGAGCCAGTTCCGCCAGCCCCACCTGGGTGGATACGCGGATGGCTTGCGGCGTCAGGCGGGCCCAGATTGGATAGAGCGTTGTCAGCCAGCGGAACAAATCCGCATCCTGCGCGGCGGGCACGGCGCGGGTCAGCGTTTGGTAGAGGTGGTGGTGGGTATTGACCATGCCAGGGATAACGACGTGGCCCGTCAAATCGAGTACGTGATCGGCCGCTTGCGGCAGCGTACTACTCAGCCCGACCTGCTCGATCCAACCCTCGCGGGCAAAAAAGCCGCCGTCGAGGATTTCCTCGCGGCGGTCATTCATCGTCACCAGCACTTTGGCATGGCGGACAAGCAGCGTGGGCATCAGTCCTCTCCAAAGCCCCTCAAGCGCTCACGTCGGGTGCGCCTTATTGTCTGACATCTTACAATAGAATCACGGGATTGCCAACTCACTTTTCTTCCACTCGGTCGCGCGGCTATGAGCGCTGCCCGCCCGGCCTGCACCAGGTTAGAATCCTTCAGCGCTGCACTATTGCCGCAGACGACGCCAGAGAGGTGCCGATGCTACTCATTCTAGTTGGCTTCACGTTCTGGAGCGCTGTCCTCATCGGCCTCGGCACACTGCCGCGACCCTGGCTCGGCCGCCATCTCGACGACCTGAGCGACCTGCCCATCGCTTTCTGGATCGGGTGGGCTCTGGCCATTCTCCTGCTGCAGCTCGTCAACTTCGTATTGCCGATCCGCCCGTGGGGGGCGGTTCTGGTGATTGCTCTGGGGGTGCTCGGGCTTGCGCTGCGCGGGCAGGAAATCCGCCAGCTGATCGCCCGGCAACGTCGGCCGCCGTTCGTGGTCCTGCTGGTCATCGCGGCCCTTGCGGTGTTTGTCGCGCTGCGCTCCACCACCCCGCTCATCGAAGGTGACTCGGGCGAGTATCACCTTGGCTCAGTCGCCTGGAGCAACGCCTACCCCATCGTACGTGGCCTCGGCAACCTCTTGCCACGGCTGGCCTTCAACCAGTCTTTCTTCTTGTATGGCGCCATGCTTGATCTCGGCCCGTTTGTGGGCAACGCCTATCAGCTCGCCAACGGCCTGCTGCTCGTCCAAATCGTCGCGCTGGGCGTGCTTTCGCTGCGTCGGGTTGTCTCCGCCCCGCGTGATGGCGCGCCGCGCTGGTTGTTCTACGCGCTCATGCTGGCGCCTGCACTCCATCAGATGAACGACGAGCGGTTCTTCAGCCTCTCACCCGACACCGCACCCTTTCTTCTGGGAATCGTCCTCCTGGGAGAATGCTTGGACATCCTCTTGCGCCCGGAGGGTGGAGTGGAGGCTCGCGATGTTGCCCGGGTCACGCTGCTCGGCGCGGCAGGCGTCGCCTGCAAGCAATCGTTTCTGGCGTTCGGCTTATCAGCCGTGTTCATCATTTGGCTGACATGGCTGTGGTTGCACGGGCGGTTCAACCTGCGGGCTCGAATCCTCGAGCTGTGGCCGGCGCTCGTCATCGGGCTGGTTATCGCGGGCGGATGGATTGCGCGCGGTATCGTGCTCAGTGGGTATCCTTTCTTCCCTTCCACGGCTCTCCCGCTCCCCGTACCGTGGCGCGTGCCTCCCGACACGGCGCTCGGCGAGCTGAATTGGATCGTCTTGCGCGCCCGCAATCCAGGTGTGAGTCCCGACCAGATTGCACCGGGAATGGCGTGGCTGGCCAATTGGCTGCGCAGCCTGCCCAATTCGATCACCAAGCCTGCAGAGGTCTCGGCTGCGTTGCTGCTGTTCACACTCGCCCTATGGCCGGGTCGCGCTGGCGCCCAGCACAATGCGAGGCGCGTGCTTGGCCTTACGGCGATCCCGCTGGTTTCCATCGCCTACTGGCTGGTCACAGCACCTGCGCCTCGATTTGCCGGGTCCGCCTTTTGGGCGCTGCTGGCCTTGCTGATTCTCGGCTTTGTCTTGGTGGCCGGCCTGATGGGCGGGGACCACGGCCCGGCCGTCTTCGCCGTCATCGCATTGACGTTTTTCATCTGGGTCGCGCCGCTGGCCCCTTGGAAGATCTCACTCAGTGCACGCACGCTGCTCGATGCACGACGCAGCGGGCGCATACCCGAATACAGTGGGCAGGTTACCCACACCGGCCTGGCGGTGAACGTGCCAACGAGCGAGGACGAGTGTTGGGATGTTCCCCTACCCTGCACGACACATTTCTCCGATCGCCTAGCGCTGCTCGAGCCGGGCAACCTCGCGGGCGGGTTCCGCCAGCTGCCCGTGGCACCTCCGTGATCATCCATGCGGACCGGGCGCGAAGCGTTGCGCTCGGTAATCTCCCTCGAGAATCCATGAATCAAACACCCCGGCCCAGGCCGGGGTGTTTGATTCTTCTTTCGTTGATGAGAGGGTCTACTTCTTCGATGCCGCTTTCGCCGCGCGCACGACATTGCGCATCAGCATGGCGATGGTCATCGGCCCCACCCCGCCCGGCACGGGGGTGATGGCGCCGGCCACCTCTTTGACCTCATCGAAGTCCACGTCGCCCACCAGGCGGTGGCCGCTCTTCTTGGTGGCATCTTCAATCTGGTTGATGCCAACGTCGATGACATAAGCGCCCGGCTTCACCCAACTGCCCTTGACGAACCGCGCTCGCCCAATGGCCGCGATGAGGATGTCGGCCTCGCGCACCACACCCGGCAGGTTCTCGGTCTTGGAGTGGCAAATCGTCACCGTCGCGTTTTCGCGCACCAGTAAGAGGGCGGCCGGCATGCCGACAATGTTCGACCGGCCGAGCACGACGGCCCGCTTGCCTTCGAATTTGCATCCCGAGCGCTGCAGCAGCACGATGCATCCTGCGGGAGTGCAGGGCACGAAGATCGGGTCGCGGCGCTTCATCGCCAGGCGACCAACGTTGACCGGATGAAATCCATCCACGTCCTTTTCGATGCTGATCAGGCTCAGGGCGCGCTCCTCGTCCAGATGGCCGGGCAACGGCAACTGCACCAGGATCCCATTCACCTTCGGATCGGCGTTGAGCTTAACCAACAGGCTATCTAGTTCCTCTTGGCTCGCCGTGGCCGGCAGCTCAAACCCGTAGGATTCAATGCCCAGCTCCTCGCACGACTTGCGCTTCGACTTCACGTACACGTGAGACGCGGGATTGTCGCCGACTAACACCGTGGCGAGACCCGGGCGAGGCATGCCCGCCGCAACCAGCTTGGTCACCTCCTCGGCGACCTCCCCGCGGACTTGTTCCGCGATCAACTTGCCATCGATGATGCTCGCTGTCATGTTGCCTCCTGAATGGATTCCCCAGAGTGATGCGAGGATTTCGGACTATTGGACGGAGGGTTCACATCTTTCTCGACGCGTCCCCCTGCCTCGCCTGGGCTGCGACGGATGCACACGGTCGTATGACGGCGGCGAGGAATCCGATCTCGCGCCCTCTGGTGAGCCTAGCACGGTTGTGTGCGGTGTTGGGAGTGTATATTGTCGCTGGCCGCTGTGCAAGGTATCACGCCGCCACCGATTTGCCCCCCTCGGCGTTCACAACAAGGACCGAACCGCGCTCGGCCCGCGGCGGATCCATGCGGCCCTCGATGCCCAATCGCTCGCGATGCCCGCCGACCCGCTGCCGTTCTCCGACTACCCGCCGAGCCCGACCAGCACGGTCAACGACTGGCCTACACGCAGACGGAGCGCCAAGCCCGGGTTGGCGTGCTCGATCGCCTGCGGGGTGGTGTCGAACTTCGCGGCGACAAGGGCAAGCGTGTCTCCCGGTTCAACGGTGTAACGGTAGGCCGAACCTCGCGCTTGGCTCACCCCCACCCGCCGCAGCACTTCGAAGCCCGCCAGGCCGGTGCGCCCCAAGCGCGCGCTGCGCACCCACAAATCCCGCATCACCCCGAGTGCCTTGTCCTGCGGATCATAGAGCATGAATCGTTCGATACGATAGCTGCCGTCCGGCTGTTGCTGGTTGGTGACGGTATACGCGCGGCCCACCGCATCCACTTCGGTGACGATGAACATGTGGTCGTATTCGGCGCGTCCGGCGTGAGTGTAGACAAAGTCGCCGGCCTGCAAAGGCCAGGCGCCGAAATCGAACGTACGGATGCTCTCATGGAATGAGAATACCTCGTATTGCAGCGGCGGAAAGAGCGACCATGGCCGCTTGTTCGTGGAAGGATTGGCCAACCAGTAGTTGTGGAGGTCGTTCAGCGGGCCGATGCGGGAAGGCAAGAGGCCCGCATCTCGGAGGATCGCCCCGGCCAGCGGACCGCACATGTTCGAGGGATCCTCGTACCCGCCCTGCAGAAAGTCGATGCGGCGCGCCTGAGCGACGGCCTGAGCCTGGTCTTCCGCCAAGTACGTGGCCGCGGCGGCTGGCAGCCGGTCTCGCCATCCCGGGCGCGGCCAGTCGGCCGGCCACGTCTCGCCCTGCGGGCGCAAATCCTCGTAACCCTGCTCTCGCATCCATTGGCAGACGATTGGCCCGCCGTGGTGGTCAAGGTCGGGGATGGCGCTAGCGGCGGCCACGCCCGAGTAACCGCGAAAGTAGCCGAAGGGGCCAGTCAGTTGCTCGCGCGCCGAATCCGAAAGCTCGCGATCTCCAATAGCGACAGCATGGATGTGAATCTCCGAGCCGTCACTCAGTTCGCTCCAGCCGCGCAACCAGGCCGCGAAGCCGGCGACGCGCAATGCCCGAACTAGCCGCTCGATCTCGCTGTACAGCACGTCTGACCCACCCGGGCGGATAACTGATAGGTCGACCACGCCTCCGCCGAGGTGGGTGCCAAACGAGGCGGGACCATTGTTGCTGTAGCTGCCTTGGGTGAGAGCGGGCCCGCGCACATCGATCGGGCCTCCGTAAAGGGATTGGGCGTACTCCAGCATGGTCAGTGTCCGCCGGTTGATCCACTTACCATTGACTCTGACTCGCGTGTAGTCGTCTGCTGGAGCCCGGCAACCCGCAGGGTCATCGCCGAAATCGCTTTCGCTGGTGGGCTCCAGCAGGAGCGGCTGCACTTCCGTCGGCGCCGCCTGGCTCGATGCGGGGGTGGTTGCAAGCGCTGGGGGAGGTCGAGACGGCTCCCCGTCCGCGGAGTTGCATGCGCTCAGTAGCAATGCAGCCAGGACGCCGGCGTGCATGACGAGCGCGCCAGGTAATGGTCGCCAACCGCAATGGCCCTGGGCACGCTCGCGCTCCCGGCCATCAGTTCTATCACTGGGAGTGTGCGATCTGAGAGACTCGTTCGCGCCGTGCATTAAGAGGAAGGGCCTCAGCCGCCGTCCATACCGGCCCGGGCGGCCGCCAGCAGGTTGGCTCGTGGAGTAACGATCGGCACAACGCATCCGGTGCCCAGGATCAGGTTGCGCCCCGACATTTGCTGAATCGCATCGCGAGCCTGATCACGCACGCGCGCGGGGTCGCCGCGTACCATCGTCTGCCACTGCTCCCACCCGCCGCATACAACCTTGTGCGCGATGCGCGCACCGTCAGCCAACGCGGGTCCGGATTCGCGGTCGTGCCAGTTCACGATCTGAACCGGGTAGTCACTCAGCTCGGCAAACATCACCGCCTGTCCATGTAGGTGGAGCATGTTCAACCACCCGGCGCTGGCCGCGGACAGCACACGCAGGTCGAACGGCCGGCCGCATACCTGATACTCCTGGCCCGAGAGCACTTGGAAAGAGGCATGCTGCGACGCCAGGAAGATGCCATCCATCCCAACCTCGAGGCACGCACCGACGAACTCGCAGGTGACGCGGGTGATCGTCTCCAGGCCGGCGGCCACGGCCTCCGGCCAGCGTCGGAGGTGCTCGAGCAGGGTCTCCCCCCCGGCCAGATGGCGCGCCTGCGAGAGAGGGTTGAAGATGGTCTGCAGCACTGGCGTCGTGCCGCCCGATCCGCGGCAGACTGTTCTGAGGCAATCGAGTTGCGCGCCCAGAGCCCCTCGCCGTACGTTGAGCCCCGCCAATCGCTCCCAATCGCGTGGCGCCGCAATGACCCGCGTTGCGTAGCGACGCACGCCCTCCGCATCGCCCTCCCATACATCGGTGACGCCCCAATCGCGCACCGAGAAGCTCGAGGCCGGCGTCACCTTGATAAGGTCGAAGTCGTACTCCTGCTGAAAGGCCAGGGCCGCATTGGCCAGCATCTGCGGGTCCTGGTCGTCCACAGGGAAGTGCCGCCACAGAGCCACCGGCACCCGATCCGGCGCCTCGCCTCTCAGCACCGCTTGGAGACGCTCGCGGTGGCTCACATTCATCGGCGCCACACCTCTTGCTCGAGATTCCAGTCGCCGTCGCGCAAGTAATGCACGTGGGCAATCGCCAGGCGATGGAGCATTTGCGCACGCGTTCGGTCCTTGAGCCGCTCCGCCAATCGCGCCGCCTGCTCGAACGCAGGAATAGCCGCCTCTCGCTTGCCTTGCGCGCGCAGCGCCATACCCAGGCCGTAGGTGCCCTCCGGGTCATCCGGCGCCAATGAAGCGCACTGGCCGAAGGAGGACTCCGCCTCTGCAAACTCGCGCTCAGCGTACAGCGCCCATGCCAAGTGCAGCACAATTGCCTCGTCGCGGGGGTTTGCCTGCGCGGCTTGGCGCAGCGAGTCGAGATTCGGGCCCGGAGCCGGGACCTTCGCGGCCACTGGTCGTGTGCGCTTCACCTTTCCACCTCCTGCGCGCGATATGCTGCAACTGACCGGGGCTGAACGCCGGCGTCATTGTATCCCACGCGCAACCGGCAACGCCGCCGCCGCCGGAATGCAGGTGCGACCGCACAAGAGCTGCCGAGACACAATGAATGCACAGGGGCGGCTGGTCAGCCGCCCCTGTGAGTCGCAGAGGATTCGGGTGCGGGCGCAGGCGGCGAGAGCGATGCGCCGCGCAGGCTCCGCAAGACAAAACAATTCAGGCGGCCGATCGGAAGAAGCCGACCGCCATGACCCCCGGACCACCATGCACAACAATTGCCGGCGGCAGCTCATAGATTGGGATTACCTGGATGCCTTGCGCGGCTGCCAGGTCTGCCGCCATGGCTTCCGCATCCGCGCGAGCATCGGCATGCATCACGCACAGGTGGCTCTCGGCGCTGTGCGGGCAGAGCCCGGCGACGAGTTCGACCAGGCGACCCACCGCGCGCCGCTTGGTGCGCTGTTGTTCGAAGGCCTCTACCCGGCCATCACGCAGCGTGAGGATCGGCTTGACCTGCAGCAGCCCTCCGACCAATGCCTGAGCGCCACCGATGCGACCGCCCTTTTGAAGATACTCGAGCGTGTCCACCAGGAAGTAAATCATCTGGCGCCCCATCATCTCGCGTACCCGGCGCTCCACGTCGGCCGCCGCAAGCCCTGCTTGCGCCCAGGCATGCGCCTGAAGGACCATGGCCGCCATAGGGCCGGCGACGCTCCGCGTGTCGATGACCCGGATGTCCGCGCCGGGGAAATCCTGGGCGGCCACCGTCGCACCGCGCACCGTTCCAGAGACTTCGGCTGACGGATGAAGACAGATGATCGAGTGCCCCTGATCCAGGAACCGTTTGAAGTATGGCGTAAAAAGAGCCGGCGGCGGTGCAGCCGTCTTGGGCAGTTCGCGCGCCGCGCGCAGCTTCTGCAGAAAGGTCACCGTGTCGAGTTCGGAGTCGTCGCGATAGGACTCTTCGCCGAACACGACAATTTGCGGCAGCACCGGGATCCCCAACTGTGTGGTGAGGTCCCGCGGCAGGCCGGCGGTGGTGTCAGTGATGATCTTGACCATAGGATTCTCCTGACGAACGCGGAGTTCTCAGTCCAAGTGCCGGACCCACGCTATTGATTGAGAGTCGGCAGGTAGCGCCCCAGCGCAACCAGCGCTCCGCCCAGGACGACAGCCAGAGTGATAGTGGCCGCGATGTACACCAACCACCCGATGACGGCCGTCACCACGGCGCGGCCCGTGCCAAACTCCATGGACTCGCGAATGGCGAGGACACCCGCGGCAAGCGAAAGGACCCAACCCGCGACGCGGAAAACCCAGCCAACGCATGGGATGACCCCCAGCAGCGAGAGCAGGCGAGGCGCGCTCGCATAGGCCAGGACCCGCGCCATCTCCCCCACTCCGCTCTTGCCGCCCAATACCGTGCCCACGAGGTACGAGATGAGCGCCCACACCAGCCAACCGAAGACTAAGCCGTTGGCCCACTCAACCAGCAGGAGCACAACCGGGCGCGCCGTGCCAACCGCACTTCCCACCGCGGCCAGCAGCGAGACCACGATTGCGATGATCGCCGCCTCGCCCGACAGCCTCGGCGTATCGGCAGCCTCCCGGAAAAGCCTAGCATCCAGACGGATGGCCCGCAGCACACGATCGATCATGAGACCTCCTGGCAGCCAATGGATAGACTGACGCTGCCTCAGAAGAGGTAACACCGGGCGCGCGGGGCGGTTTCGCCAACGGCTAGGCGAGTTGCCTAACCACAACTCGCCCGAACCCCGCTCATCGCCCTTTGGCAGACTGCCCGTCGACAGAGTTGAAATGAATCGCGACCGGTGGCATGGTTGTGGTTAAGTAGTCGCATGGCGTACAACCGTGCCAGATCTGAGAATGTGGAACACCGTGTCCAGAATTGATTTCCCCCAACCCATCGCTTATAATCTGCCCACTCGGTCCGGAGGATGGATGCCCAAGTCGAAGCCAACGACGCACGCCTCTACCACGCCCAAGACTGCCACACCCATGAGCGGCGCGGAGATTCGCCGTGTGTTCCTCGAGTTCTTCGCTGACAACGGGCACACCATTGTCCCGTCCTCGTCCTTGGTGCCGGGTGGCGACCAGACGCTGCTATTCACCAACGCCGGCATGGTCCAATTCAAAGACGTGTTCCTCGGCCAAGACCACCGCCCCTACACGCGCGCCACCACCGCCCAGCGATGCATGCGCGTCTCGGGCAAACACAACGACCTCGAGAACGTCGGCCCCAGCCCGCGCCACCATACCTTTTTCGAGATGTTGGGCAATTTCTCGTTTGGCGATTACTTCAAGCGCGACGCGATTCGCCTGGCCTATGCGTGCCTGACTCAGGTCTACAAGCTCCCACCCGAGCGCCTGTACTTCACCGTACACGAAAGTGATGATGAGGCGTATCGCATCTGGCTCGACGACATTCGCGTCCCGAAGGAACGCATCGCCCGCATGGGCGACAGAACCAACTTCTGGCAGATGGCCGACGTTGGGCCGTGCGGGCCGACCTCCGAGATCCATTACGACTTCACCCCCGAACGCGGATTGTTGCATGGCGCAGAGTTGTTGTATCACCTGGACGACAACCCCGACGGGCGGTTCTTGGAAGTGTGGAACCTGGTGTTCATGCAATTCAATCAAGCCCCGGATGGCAGCCGCACGCCCCTGCCCGCGCCGGGAGTGGATACGGGCATGGGGCTCGAACGTCTGACGATGCTCGTCCAGGGGCGATCCAATACCTACGACACCGATCTCTTCACGCCGATCCTCGACACCATCCAGCGAATGGCGGGCCATGCGCGGGAACAACGCGAGGCGATGACGACCGCCTACCGGGTCGTTGCGGACCATGCTCGCGCTGCGACCTTCCTCATCAGCGATGGCGTCGTGCCAGGCAACCTGGGTCGGAATTACGTGGCACGCATGATCATTCGGCGAGCGGCACGCTTCGGATCGAAGCTGGGGTTCACCGAGCCTTTCCTGGCGCGCGTTGCAGAGAGCGTCATCCGCGAGTTCGGCGAGGCGTATCCTGAAATCGTGAAGTCGCAAGAGGTGGTCGGCCGCACTCTCACGCTTGAGGAGAATCGTTTTCGCCGCACGGTGGACGTGGGAATCGACAACCTCGAGCAGACCCTCAAGACCTACCAGGCGCACGGAACCAAGACCCTTGCGGGCGAGGATGCGTTCCGCCTGTACGCCACCTACGGACTGCCGCTGGAGATAACGCGTGATGTGGTCCGTGAACGCGGGATGGAGGTGGACGAGGCTGGGTTCCGCGGGGCGATGGACAGCCACCGCGAAGCCTCGGGCGCCGGACAGGCCATGGGAGAATTGGGCGGCGAGGATGTGGCGATCTACCGCACCCTGCGTGAGCAATTGGTGGCCGAGGGTGTCTTGCCGGAGAGTGGGGTGGAATACGACCCGTATTCGGGATTCGAAGTCGTTGAACCGATCCTGGCCATTCTCAAGGATGGTTTGCGGGTGAGCGAGGCCGCGGTCGGCGATAAGGTGGAGGTCGCCCTAGGGCGGACCTGCTTCTACCTCGAAGCAGGGGGGCAGGTGGCCGACTCGGGCGAGCTTCGCTCCAATAACCCGGCCTCGGATGAGGTCAATTGGCAGGTCACGGTGAGCGACGTGCGCCGCCCTGCGGCCGGGATGATCGTTCACGTGGGTGAGGTGACCCAGGGCCGGATGCGCCAAGGCGACCTGGCCACCGTGGCCGTTGACGAAGAGCGGCGCTGGGACATCATGCGCAACCATACCGCCACTCACCTGCTGCATGCGGAACTGCGCTTCGTTCTCGGCAATCACGTGCGGCAGGCCGGCTCCCTGGTTGCGCCCGATCGCCTGCGATTCGACTTCACGCATCCCACCATGGTCAGCCAGCAGGATCTGGAGCGTATCGAGCGCTTTGTCAACGAGGCCATCCTGGCGAATTATCCCGTCAGCACCGCCCTCAAACCGCGCGAACAGGCCATCAGCGAAGGCGCGATGGCGCTCTTCGGAGAGAAATACGGCGAGACCGTGCGAACCATCGCCATTGGCGAGCCCGAGACCTTCTCGCATGAGTTGTGCGGAGGAACGCACGTTTTCCAGACGGCGGACATCGGACCCTTCCTCATCGTGAGCGAGAACAGCGTGGCCGCCGGCGTGCGGCGCATCGAAGCTGTGACGGGACACGCGGCGGTCGACCTGCTGCAAGACCGCAATCGCACACTGCAAAACGCGGCCACCCACCTCGGCGTGGGCGTAGACCAACTCGACCAGAAGGTTCGAGAGGTCATTGAGGATCTTGATCGAACGCGGCGGGAGGTCCAGCACCAGCGCCAGGAAATGGCGCGGCGCGAGTTCGAAGTGGCGATGGACCACCCGCAGTCCATTGCCGGTGTCCCCGTTGTCACCGCATCGGTGGCCATGGCAGATGCCGACACCTTGCGCCTGCTGGCCGATGCCTTCCGCAAGCGCTACCCTTCCGGCGTGGTGGCCGTGGCGGCCGCGCCCGAGGGCAAGCCAACCCTGGTGGTGGCCGTCAGCGAGGATCTCATCCAACGCGGGGTGAACGCTGCCGATCTGGCACGCGCGGCGGCGAAGATCCTTGGCGGAGGCGGGGGCGGCCGGCCTACCTTGGCCCAGGCCGGCGGCACCGATCCGTCACGAATGGCTGAGGCGCTCCAGGCCGTCAGCCAGATGGTTGCGGGTGCACTCTCCTGAGCAGCCCCCGGCCGTGCGAGCACAGCCGCCAGGATAGCGGCAATGCGTGAAAGACCAAATCATCACCGTTGAGCCGCACGACGACCTCGCCTCACTGCGTGACAAGATACTGCGCACCCAGGCAGAACGGATACTCTTCCTCCCGGCGAGTGCCTCGTCCTTGCGCCGGCTCGACCTAGCCCTGTGCACGCGTTGGGCCGCCGCCGTGGGCGCCAGCCTGTGCCTCGTCTCATCGGATGCGTATCTCGCGCGTGCAGCCACCCTGGCCGGAATTACCTCATTCCCCACACTCGACGAAGCGCTTGCCGTCGGAAAAAACCACCTCAAGACATCGGTCCCGCTCTCTCAACCGTGGCAATCCAAGGCACGGTCTGTCCCTCAGAATAAGCTGGGCGAAGAACACCTCTCCAGAAGGCTGTCTACCTCTGGCCTCGTGGCTATGCGCAGCGCGAGCGAAATAGAGGACTCTGATCAGAACAAGCTGACCACATCCAAGCCCATCGGCCGCCGACTGCGAGACGCGCTCTTTCTCGCCCCCCTCGCGTTTCTTGCTACAACTGCCCTCCTCGTTCTTCCATCCGCCGAGGTCGAAATCGTCCTACCCTCCCGTGCAAGCCCTCAGACTCTCCCACTCGATGCGAGTGGCGTGACATCCATGGCCGTTGACGCCGTCGCGGACGGCGCGATCCTCACAACCGGCAGCGCGGTTGTCCCAATCCTCTTTGCCGCGGGCAACCTGAGTTTGACGAATCGCTCATCGCGGGTCGTCGCCATTCCGCCGGGCACTCGCTTTCGTGATCCGGCCTCCGGCACGGAGTTCGAGGCACTGTCCGGCGGATGGTTGGACCCGCAGGCAAGCGCGCTGGTGGGCATCCGCGCTGTGAAACCCGGGCCGCAAAGCAACTTGCCTCCCGGCCGAATTCGGGAAGCGGTCGGATCCGCGCAGGAATCGCTTGAAGTCCGTCAGCTATCCTCCACGAAAGGCGGGCAATCCGCGGCCCGCGCCATTGCCAGCGCGGCTGACGTTGCCTCGGTGCGATCTCAGACCCAGGCTTTGCTTGTCAAGAGACTCCGCGAGGCCCTTGAGCGCGAGGCAACGACCCAGGGATGGCTTATCGTCGAAGGTAGCATTGTCATTCGCAGTCAACAAGAATCCTTCTCGTCCTCCGCAGGCACCGCGGTGGACGAGGTCCATGCAACACTCAAAGCGACGGCCGAGTCGCTTGTCATTCCTCAAGAGGTCGTCCTCGCCCGTGCGCGGCACTCTCTCGGTATCGCGGACAATACCGACGGCCCGCAATTGGCTGAGCTGCGGGTCGAACAGGATACGCGAGGGGCACTCCACATCCTATTCTCAGTGCAGGAGATCGAGTCGTCGATTCCCAGCCGGCTTGCAGCTCGTCTAGCGAACAACACTCCGGCCGGTGCACAGCGCGTCATCGCCGGGCTGCTTCCCGACAGCCGCACCACGATCCGCCTCGCGCCTGCCTGGTGGCCGCTCCTGCCGGCCTTTCCGATGCGCATTCACATCCAAAGCCTGCCCGCGGCCGTGTCACCCCCGGTGCCGCGTGCCGTGGTTGGCGGGGACCACTGAATGATGGCCCTGACTTCGCGAATTCTCGCGGTGGATCCGGGGGCACGCCGCATCGGCATCGCCTTGAGCGATGAGACGGGCACCGTCGCCCGCCCTCTGCTCGTCCTGCCCCACCATAGCCTGAGCGAAGATGCGGAGAGGATCGTCGCCTTGGCCAAAGCGTATTCGGCCGGGTTGGTCCTCGTCGGCGTCGCACTCGATTCCGAAGGCGAGGCTGGGGCTCAGGCACGCAAGGGCCTGCGCCTCGTGAAAGCCATCCGCGAGCAATCGGACCTGCAGGTCGAATACTGCGATGAGTCGTTTTCGACGCAGGCAGCCGCTCAGGCGCGACGAACCCGCGGCGCCACTCGAGCCAAGCAGAAAGAAGCCATCGACGCAGCGGCAGCGGCCTTCCTTCTCCAGGAGTATCTCGACACCCATGCCGGCAAAGCGTAAGCCCACCGCTCGCGGCGGAGCGTGGCGGGCTCTGGGCCTGCTGCTGGTGGCGGGGTTTGCCCTCGGTGCGGGGATCTTTGTCTGCGGCCTGACGGCTCGTACGTTGGATCCGGCGCGCATCGGTTCGCCCGCGGCGGACCTCTCGCTGGTCGAACGGTTGGCCTTGGGGACGTATCTGGGCATGCGAAGCGATGCGCTCAATCGGGCGTCACCCAACGCGCAGGGTGGATCGCTCACGATCGCCGAGGGCGAGAATGCATCCACACTCGCTTCGCGCCTGGCCTCCGAAGGTTGGATCTCCGAGGCGGCGGTCTTTCGCACCTATCTGCGGTTCACCGGTGGTGATCGGAAGCTCTTCCCCGGACTGTACGCCATGCCGCCGAATATCACGACTCGCATGTTGGCCGACCTGCTGGTATCGGGAAGCAGCCGTCAGATTGAGTTGACAGTTTTCCCAGGATGGCGAGTCGAGGAACTGGCCTCGGCCCTCGCGCAGCATGGCGTGCCGATTCCCGCCGCCGATTTCATCGCCGCCAGCCATCGTCGCCCCGGCAGCCTCGCGCTCTACCTGGCCATCCCCGCCCAGACCGCCCTGGAGGGGTTTCTTCTTCCGGGCCGCTATCTCGTCGAGCGCAGCGCCAATGCGGATCTGCTGGTGTTCGAGATGGCCAGCGCATTCGAACGCGCGCTCACCGATGACCTGCGCCGAACGCTCGAGACCCGCGGGCTCAACCTGTATCAGGCCGTCACGCTGGCCTCGATCGTCGAACGCGAAGCGATGCACAACGACGAGATGCCGCTGATCGCCTCCGTGTTTCTCAACAGAGTGGATTCCGGCATGCTGTTAGAAGCCGACCCCACGGTACAGTATGCGCTCGGCTTTTACCCGCCCCAGGCGACCTGGTGGCGCAGCCCGCTCAGTTCCGGCGACCTTCAGGTCGACTCGCCCTTCAACACGTACCTCTATGGCGGTCTACCGCCAAGTCCCATCTGCAATCCATCGCTCGACGCACTCTTGGCGGTGGCCAATGCTCCCGCGACATCCTATTACTTCTTTCGCGCCGCATGTGATGGCTCGGGCAGGCACCTCTTCGCGGAGACCTACAACCAGCACTTGTCCAACGCGTGCCCGTAGGGCATCCCGGTCACCTTGCACTTCAAGCCGGGTTGAGGCAGCATCAAGGAATAAGGAACCGATCGGCTCCTAGTCGCGCTCGTGGCAGAGGGAGTATCGCGATGACAGCAAACGAAAAGCCGTTGGACTGGTCCTCAGATTCGGAACACGGCTACAGCGTGGCCCGCCGTCCGGACGGCGGGCTGCATGTGACATTCCACCATCTCTCGCCCGCCGTGCTCGCCCATTGGCAGGCCTTTGCCCAGAGGCATCTGCAAGGTGCGGAACGGTTCAACCGCAATCTGTACGACTTGCGCGCCGTGGCGATCATCCCGCCCGACGCCATTCGGCTCGCGGAGAATGTCAACGCCGATCCGGCCGCTCGATTTGTGCGGGTAGCCGTCGTCGTCTCGTCCAAAGCTGGGCAACAGGCGTTGGCGGGGCTGGCTCAGCTATCGTCGGGGGTGGAATTGGAGGTGTTCAGCAACCTTGAGGAGGCCGAGCATTGGCTCGCCCGCCCGGCCAGCCGCCTCTTGCGTGACGAGGCATGAGCCCAATTCCAGGCGTGACTGAGGCGCAGCTCTCGGGCTGACGCGTTCAAGTTTCGCGCGACTTCAGGCGGCGGTAGTCTTCGTCCGTGTCGACATCGGCAAAGTCCCCCGGGTGCTCCCACTCCACCCATTCCACAGGGTAACGATCGAAGAGCGCGCGTCCGCCCTGGTCGCCCGTCACCTGGCTGAGGTCCGGCCATGTCGAGCGGTCGAACAGCACCGGGTTCGCCCGTTGGCCCGCGTGGCGCGGCGCGACCACCGAGGCCAAGGTACGAGCGTGGCAATCCATCAGCGCTCTGACCAGCTCGTCCGGGATCCCCGGTTGGTCCCCGAGGAAGAAGACTGCCGCGCCGCAGGTTGACCCCACGGCGGACAGGCCGGCGCGCAACGAGCTGCTTTGCCCTTCCCGCCAGGCCGGGTTGCTAACCGTGCGAACCCGCGCCAGGTCGACGCCCTGCAGAACGGCCTCTTCGCGCGCGCCCAGAACTACGATGACCTCGTGCATCTGCTCGCGCGCCGAGTCGATGACGTGCTGAAGGATTGGCCGGCCGCGAAATGGGAGCAGCAGCTTGTTGCTTCCCATGCGCGAGGCTTCGCCGGCCGCGAGGACAATCCCGGCCATCCGAACGCGGGATTCGCTCACCGGTTCATCGCCTGCGAGCGCCGCGATGACAACACGCTCTACAAGAGGCGACTTCAGTAGCGCCGCGGCGATGTGACGCGCGGTCTCCCGCGCCTGGTCGGTGTCCGCCTTGTTGAGGACGATGGAAAACCGCGTGGAAGGACGACAGACTTTGGGGTAGCTCTGCGGGTGCGTCAGGGCGCGAGCCAGATTCTCGGAAGTAATCGTTTCGCCCGGCGAGGAGTCTGCGAATTCCGCGAAGCGATTGGCACGATGGACCGTGTCCGCGTCAAGTCTGCGCCCCAGGGCATCCAGGCCCGCCATGACCACGATATGCGTTGCCTCCCGAGGAACGGCCGGCTCGTGCGGCTCGGGCGCTTTGACCGGTAACCCCCGCGCTCCATCCGCCTCAACCAGGACGGTGATCCCGGCCCCCTGCACAAGTTCGGCGAGGCGCGAGAATTGGTCGGCAGTTAGCCCGGCCACCTTGCCCTCGCGCGGCAGCGGGGGACCGGTGATGAGCACATGCCGGTGCACGCGCAGCAGTTCACCCAGCTCTGCCAGACGCGACACGTCGTCTAGAATGAGATGATGAGGCGCAAATCTGGTTTCGGAGAGTGCCAGGTGGGTT
>JBGOXY010000014.1:0-20825 GCA_041479415.1 Anaerolineae bacterium | reverse complement strand
GCCAAAGATGGTGGTGGAGTTGGTCAGCCAGGCCTCGAAATCTGTGCGGCCGGCGGCCCACGCCTGCGCGCATTCCTGGTCGGTGGGGTAGGTGACAACCTGAGCCCCGGTTACCTGGTAGCCGATCTTTTCCCCGATAAGGTTCAGGCTGTTGTTGTTCTGCAAGTACAACTCGTACGTGGTGGCCGCCGCGGCGCAGATCGATTTGCCGTTGAGCTCTTCCACCTTGGTCAAGGTCGAACTTTCAAGCACGGCAAATTGTGCGGGCGAATAGTAGTAGGGTTCGGTGAACCACAGGACTTGGGCGCGCTCTACGGAAGGAGTCATCGAGCCGATGGAGACATCCCAGCGGTCGCCCCAGTGGCCGGCGGTGATGGTATCCCAGTCGGGAGTCACAAACTCGACGGTGACCCCCAGGCGCTTGGCGACTTCCTTGGCCACATCAACATCGAACCCGTCGAGCTGGCCCTGGTCGTTGAGGAATGACTGCGGCGCATAGTTGGGATCGGTCGAGACGCGCAAGACACCGCGCGATAAGACATCGGCCAGGAGATCGGGCGCCGCGGTGGGGGCCGCGGTCTGGCAGGCAGCCACCATCAGGCTGAGTGCGAGGAGCGCGGTCGTAATCCGGATCAGGCGTTTCATTCTCTTCCTCCCTCACAAAGATCAGATGCATACGCTGGCGATACGGAATCGACACTGTGATTGCGCTGAGGACTCACCTCCCTCCAGAGGTCAGTTCAGTGGGGTTTGAAGGATTATAGCATAGCACTGAGGCAGGGCAAGCGGCATTTCACGGGGCGTCAGGCGAGCGGGTTCGGCTCAATATGCGGGCCGCGCGTGCATCTGATCCAGATGCATCATATCGTGGCGGGCGATAAACGAGACCTGCTCGGCCAAGGTGGTCGGGCCGAAGATGGCGTGCCGCCCGGGTCGCTGCCAAGCCTGCGGTGGCAGGCCGAGCAGCAATTCCACCGTCCGGTTGCGCGCCTCGAGAAAGGCCTGCAGTGCGGCCGGGCCGTCCTGCGCGCGATAGTTGCGCTGCTCGGCCCACAGGTCGGATTCGACCGCCGGAAGGAAAGGATTCTCGCCGCCGGTCAGCATTTCGATGCGCGGCTGGGTGATCTCGCGTTCGACATCGCGCAGATGGCAGGCGATCTCGGTGGGTCCCCAATCGGCGTCGAGCGGACCGATGGACCATCCCGTGAACTTGCTAAAAGCGGTGAGCACCGCGCCCAGATGACCCCGCAGCACGTGCGGCAGGGACATCGGGTCGGGCGGGTTGATTTGCCCACACTTGTCCGCGTCTTCGAGCAGCGCCTGGTACAAATCGGCCAGCGAGCCGGCGCTCAGCCTCCCGTCGCCGCTGCGGTGCGTTTCACCGGTCACCCAGTAGGTGCGCAGGCCGAGGCGCTGCGACGGGCGGATGTCCATCTCCAGGTCGTCGCCCACGAGCAGTGTTTCTTCCGGCTGCGAGCCCAGATGGGCCAAGGCCTCAGCGAAGTACTCGGGATGCGGCTTGGCGAAGTGTGACTCCTCGTAAGAGGTGATCAGATCGAAGGGATTGGCCCGCGGCGAAAGGCCCGCCCAATCCAGACGCTGCTCGATAGCGGTGCGTGGAAAGAGCGGGTTGGTCACCACCGCCACCTTCCACTTCCGCTCAAAGGCCATGCGGACCAGCTCGGGAGCCATGGCCACAGGTTGGGTATGAACGCGCAGCTCTGGAAAGTGCCGCACGTAGAAATCTTCGATGGCCCCGCGCACGGCCTGGGGGTCGAGGTGCAGCGAAGGGTAGAAGACCTCGTCGAACACCTGGCGCAGCAATTGCTCGGGGCGCTCATTGGCCAGCATGGCTTGCGTGCCCGCCATGAGCGCTGCGACCATCCCTTCCGGCTCGGCGAAGGCCGCCAGGTGCCCGCCCAGCAGCGCCAGGTATGCCCTGATGAAGCGCCGCATGTCGTTGGCCAGCAGTGTGTTATCCAGGTCGCACAGCAGCGTCGAGATCATGGGTGGGAGTCCGGCCCCAGGCGCAACTTCTCGAATTCAAGGTGACATTGGCCGCAACCGATTTCCGGTTCGCGCACCGGGTCATTGCTCTTGCGGCAGCGGGCAGTGATTTCCATGCGGCGCCCCAGGCCGAGCCAGGTGGTGCGCACGCTGGCCGCAAGGACGAGATTCGGGCAGGCATTAGCCAGCAGGATGCGCGGCACCGGGCAGCGGCCGCACAATTCCGGGCGCCACTCATGAGCCGCCGCGGCCGGCAGCAGGCGGCACTCGCGCCGCTCGCGGCCGCGGAAGTAATCCTCGAAGTAGTAACGGCATTCAGTGCCGGCAGGAGTGCGCATTGGGTAGAGGGTTTGCGCGTGCGGCCCACGCGGGTCTCAATTCCCCGCCGGGGCCGCTACCGGCTGTCACACGCGAGTCAGGTAGGCCCCGTTGCGGGTGTCCACCCGGATCACGTCACCGGCGTTGACGAACAACGGGACCGACACCTTGAGGCCTGTTTCGGTGGTCACCAACTTGGTGGCCCCGGTTGCGGTATCGCCCTTCACCCCCGCGTCGGCCTGGACTACTTTCAAGTCGACCGAGGCCGGCAGATCGACGTCTAGATGTTCGCCGTTGAAATAGGTGAGCTTGACCTCGAGGCCTTCCTTAATGAAGCCTTGGCCCTCGCCGATCACCGCCCGGGCGATGGGCGATTGCTCGTAGGTCTGGCTGTCCATAAAGTACATGAAGTTTTCGTCGGCGTACAGGAAGGAGGCCATGTGGTGGTCGAGGCGGATGTCTTGCACCCGATCACCGGATTGAAAGGTGCGGTCCATCGTGCCGCCGGTGCGCAGGTCGCGCACGCGGGTGCGAATGGTGGCATTGCCGCGGCCGGGCTTGTTGTGCGAGTACTCGAGAACTTTGTACAAATGCCCGTCGAATTCGAAGGTAACCCCTTTGCGCAAGTCGTTGACGTCGATCATTCCGGTGCCCAAGGTCCTTTCTGCGAGATCGCGGGCGATTATACCGCCTGGGCGGGGTGGGCGGCTGGCAGGCTCAGCCGATCGGGTAGCGCATGTGCTGGCCGCCAATGAGATGCAGGTGTAGATGGAGGACGATTTGTCCGGAGTCGGCGCCGGTGTTGATGATCACGCGGTAACCGCTTTCGTGCACGCCCTCCCGGCGGGCGACATCCGCGGCAGCCAGCAGTAACCGCGCGGTGAGGTCGGCGCCCACCTCGGCCAGCTCGTTCAACCCCGTCACGTGACGGTTGGGGACGATCAACACGTGAACCGGGGCCGCGGGGTGGATGTCGCGGAAGGCGGTCACCCATTCGTCGTGATAGATGATCTGCGCCGGTGCGGCGCGAGTTACGATTTTGCAGAAGAGGCACTCGGGATGGGAGTTCATGGTCAGTCCTGACAAACGGTTGGTTCGCTCGAGTCTGTGGCGGGGAGGCCGAGAAAGACGCCGTTCTCAAGCGCGGCCAGGCGGGTGGGGAGAATGCGGTTAGCCAGGCCGGCTCGCGCCGCGCACTGCACGCGCTGGAAGTTGTGGGTCAGCCCGTGCCATTGCAGGCCGTTAGGGGTGGAGTGGGGCTCGCGTTCCCACAACACGGGCAGGGTCCGCCCAAGCAGCGCGCTGCGAAAGGCCTCGGATGAGGCCTGAGTGACCTCGCGCAGCATGGCCATGCGCGCGCGCACCTCGTTGGGTACCGGGCGATCGCCGAAGCCGGCTGCGGCGGTGCCCGCGCGCGGCGAAAACCGAAAGGCATGCACGTCGGCGAATCGCATTTCCTCAACCAGGCGCACGCTCTGCTCAAACTCGAGGCGGCTCTCGCCCGGGAAACCGACGATCACATCGGTCGTGATGGCTACATCGGGGATGGCCCGCCGCGCACCCTCGACCAGGCGGGCGTACCCCTCGGGCGTGATGCGCCGGCCCATGCGGCGCAGCGTGCCCGACGCGCCGGATTGCAGCGGCAGATGAAGATGCGGGCATAGCCGCTGATCGGCCCACAGGTCGAAGAAGGAGGTGGCCAGGTCCCACGGCTCGAGCGATGACAGGCGCAGGCGAGGCACCTCCGTATGCTCGAGTAACGAGCGCAGCAAGCCCTCCAGCGCCGGTCCGCGCCCCCATTCCCGGCCGTACGCGCCGAGCTGGACACCGGTGAGCACGATCTCTTGGGCGCCGCGGGCATGCAGCTGGCGCGTGTCCTCGAGCACTTCGGGCAACGGCCGGCTGCGGCTGGCGCCGCGCGCTAGCCGCGTGACGCAGAAGCTGCAGCGGTTGTCGCAGCCGTCCTGCACTTTAAGGAAGGCGCGCGTGCGCCGGCGAGGAGCGGGGGGCGGCGCGCGGCCAATAACGGGATCCCTCTGCGCCCCGGCGAGGCTCTCGCGCAGTGCCGCTTTGCCCGCATTCGCGACCACCCGGCTGACGCCTGGCAACGCGCGCGCTTCGCCCGCGGCGAGTGTGGCCCAACAGCCGGTGAGCACAAGGCGCGCCTGAGGCGCCCGGGCATGCAGGCGGCGGGCGGCGCTGCGCGAATCGCGCTCGGCCTCCCGCGTCACGGCGCAGGTATTGAGCACAACCACTTCGGCCTGGGCCGGGCGGGCGACGATCTGGTCGCCCGCAGCGTGGAACTCGGCGGCAAGAGAATCGATCTCGCTTTGGTTGAGCCGGCAGCCGACCGTATCGAAGAAGACGCGCATCGCTCACCTGGGCCGCGCGCCTGAGGCCGCGGCCACGCCGGATTATATCCGCCGCGGAACGCACAGCGCCCGCCAGAGGCGGGCGCTGTAAGAGGTCCGGCCAAGCAGCGATAGCCGCTGCAAGAGACCGGTAGCGCGCCGGCTTACGGCGTGCGGACAACGAAATTGTCGAATTGGACGTCGGTGCCCGGGGTGTCGTACGTCCCTGCGATCAGACCCACATCGCCCTTGGCAAAGTCGGAGTCGGTCGCCGTGATGACCTGGGTGCCGTTGACCAGCAGGGACAGCGAACTGCCCACGCAGTCAAGGCGGATGGTGTTCTTGCTATTGCCTTGGTGAATGGCATCCGCCGGTGTAAGTTTGTCCCCCGTGAGCAGGATCTGCTGCCCGGCTTTGGTCTTGCCGATGCCGGCAAAACCGTCGCTCGAGATCAGGGCGAAGTAGAAGTTGTCAGTGTCCTGGTAGCGGCAGATAACCCCCAAGTCGTTGTCGTCCGGCCCAGCGACCTTGATGGCCTCGACTTCTACCTGCGCATCGGTGAAACTCTTGCCAGGATTAGCCCAAAAATCGCTGTTGGTATCGTTGACCCAGATGCGGTACGCGCCGCTGGCGTAGTCGGTCGACGAGCTGTCGGTGGTGGTCCGGTCCCACCCGCTGCCCGTGTCAGAGAAATCATCCTGGAACAAGATGCTGGTATCGCCGCCACTCGAGGCGGCACCGCTGGTCAGGCTGCATGCCAGCGTGAGTGCAGTGGCAAGCACAAGAATAAGAGCGAACCTCGACATTTCTCGTCTCCTCCAGAACTAAGTTGATTTGTGGCCGACCCGGCCCGTTATGCGAGATCGCGCGAGACAACTCCGCGCGACCGTATCGGCTCACCGCAGGTGAGAGGATACCCTGAAACTGGGCGGCCTTCAAGGCACCAATACTATGTGCGGGAAAGATGGCTGGGCAGGGCGGCTTCGGTCGAAGGGCAGGCGACGAGACGAGAGCCCGGAGCGCAGGTCCAGTGACCATCCCTGCGAATACGCCTGACCTCATCCTGCGATTGGTCCGCCTGTGCGATACGTCTGCGTCCTGCCTGCCCCGCGTTTGCGGGGACAACGCAAATGGCCGTGCGGTCGTCTGCCATTCCAGCGAGGCGGACCTTCATGATCGCGGAATCTCCCGGATGGCCGCTTCGAGCACGCAGGGATGACGATTCTTGCCAAGGGAAGAGAGGGCGAGGAAAGCTGGGCTGCCGCCCGAAGGAGAACCACCGCCAGACAAGTCCCAAACCACCGCATAGATAGTTGCACCAACGTACGACTTGCCGAACGAGGTTGCAGCCCCCGCCGTCCCTCGTCAATATGGATTGAAGCACGCACTGGCACGCCGGTTGCAGCCCTCAGCCGAAATGCGCCGACCTCTGGAGGTGCCGCATGCAGCCAAGCGCGACTGGGCATTTGTGCTATTATCCCGTCGGGAGTGCCAGCCAGCAGCCTATGGCCCAGGAAATCCAAGCGTATTGCGTGCGCTGCAAGGCCCAACGCCCGATGGTGGAGGTGGAATACCTCAACACCCGCAACGGGCGGCCAGCAGCGCGGGGCAAATGCGCAAAGTGCGGGACGGTGACGATGAAGTTTCTCAAGTCGCTGCCGCCTCCGGCGCCCATGCTTGAGCCCCCCGCAGAAGACAAGGCCGAGGACCGGGCGGCGGCCGACAGCCGCTAGCCCGGGGTGCCCGCCGTTGGGCGCCGCCCTGCAAGCCCGCCTGCGTCGCGTGCATCGGGTTCAGACTACTCGAAACGCACAAGCCAATCGTTGAACAAGGCGCGCGCCGTGCGCCGCGCCGATGGATGGATGATGATGAAACGATCTGCAATAACACACTGGCAACCAAAGGCCCGGCGATGGCTGACGCGCGTCGCGCCGGCGGCGGTGGCTGCAACGCTGCTGGCGGGATGCGGCGGCGGGATCGGTGGCGGTCCGGCTCCCACGCGCTATCCCTTCCCCACCACCACCCCCGCCGCCCGCTTGCCAGTGACCTTCATTGTCACGGTGCCCGATGGCACGGACTCGGAGTCGCAGGTCGTGCTCAACCTGTTGGATGAAGTCACTAGCCTGGCGCTCAACTCGACGGTGATCGCGATGGAGGCGATCGGCGAGGGCAAGTGGGAGGCACGCGCAGATCTGCCTCGCGGTCGGCTTGTCTTCTACCGCTACTCGCTGCGCGGTGAGGGGGAAACGCTGGAGGCTTTGCCCAACGGCGAAGGCGTCGACTACCGCCTGTTCCTCGTGACCGGTGCGAATACCGTCGATGACCAGATTTCGCGGTGGCTGACCACAACCTACACGCGTCCCTCCGGCCGGGTGCACGGCCTGGTGCGCGACCAGGCCACCGGCTTGGCTATTCCCGGCCTGATGGTCTCGGTGGCGGGCATGCGCACCTGGACCGATTCGGCGGGCGCCTACAAGTTCGATTCGGTGCCGGCCGGCAAGCATATGCTGGTCTACTTCGACCCGGACGGCAACTATCGCGTGTTCCAACAAGAAGGTATCGTGGCCGACGGCGCGGAGACTCCGGCTGATGTTCAGCTTGTGCCGGCATCGCGGGTGTCGGTGACCCTGCATGTTTACCTGCCGGCCGATACGCCGGCCGGCGCGCCAGTGCGGTTGGTCGGCAACCTGCTTTCGCTGGGTAGCACCTTCCAGCCCGCGGCCGCAGGCTCGCTCATCGAACCGACACGCGCCCTGACGCTCACCCCGCTGCCGGACGGAACATCGGTGGCGGTGGTCTCACTCCCGGTGGGGTACCACCTGCGCTACAAGTTCAGCCTGGGAGATGGTTTCTGGAACGCCGAGCGTGACGGCACGAGCGCGCTGGTGGTGCGCGAGTTGGACGTGCCTCAGATGGACGTGCTGCAAACCGACGGCGTGATTACCTGGCATTCGGCAGGCGGTGCGGTGAGCTTCGACGCCAGTGTGCCCATCGGCACGCCGACGACGGAGAGCGTCTCGATACAATTCGCGCCCTTCCCGGGCATCTGGATGAATCCGGTGCCGATGTGGAGCGCCGGGCCACAGCGCTGGCGTTACACGCTGTTCAGCCCTCTCGAATGGCCGGGACCGGTGGCTTACCGCTACTGCCGCAACGGCGACTGCGGCGTGGCCGACGACACGGCCACGGCCGGCGCCAACCCGGCGGGGCGGCAGTTCACACCCTCGGTCCAAGCCCAATCGCTGGCCGACACGGTGCAAGCCTGGGTGGCCTGGAGCGATGCCCCCGCGCCGGCACTGGTACTCGCGGCACCGGCTGCGCGGCCGGACTTCCGCAGCGGTGTGGTATTGACCTCTGCGCCATGGCGCCGCCCGTTCGACCCAACCTTGGTGGACCTGGTGGGCCTGCGCCTCAACTCGCTCGTGCTCAGCCCTGCGTGGTATGCGGCCGCGGTCACACCGCTGCCGGACCTTGTCTATCTGCCTGGATTGAACTCGCCGCTGCGTCAGGACCTCTTGGCGCAGATCGGCTCGGCGCGCTCGGCCGGCTTGCGCACCGTGCTGGCGCCGGACCTTCTCCCGCTAAGTGGTTCGCTCGGCGATTGGTGGGCCGCAGCGCCGAAGAGCACCGAATGGTGGAATGCGTGGTTCACCGCCTACCGCACTTTCCTGGTGGGCTATGCCGATCTCGCGCAGCAAGCCGGCGTGGAAGAACTGGTTGTGGCGCGCACATCGGTGGTCCCGGCTATGCCGGGTGCCGCCGGTGCCCCGGCGGATGCCGAGATCCGCTGGCGGGTGCTGATTCGCGATTTACGCAATCACTTCGGGGGTCGGATGGCCGTGGAGCTCTTGCTCACCGACCAACTGCAAATGCCGCCGCTCTTCCTGGACGAGGTGGATGAGATCTACGTCCAAGTGCGGTCGCCGCTGGGAGCGAATGATGGCGCCAGCCTGGAGGAGATGTCCGCCTCCGCCGGGGCACTCTTGGATGGCAAAGTGGCCGTGTTGCGCGCGCTGGGCAAGCCGATTGTCATTACCGCGGCCTTTGCCTCGGCCAACGGCGGCGCAAGCGGCTGCCCCAACGACACCAGCGGCGCGTGTCTGGCGCTGGAGGGGCTGACCTCCGGCTCGCCGCTGGCGCTGGCCATCGCCCCCAACCTGAGCGTCCAAGCCAACGCCTATCAGGCGCTGCTGGCCAACGCGGCCGCACGGGATTGGGTGAGCGGGTTCGTCGCCTGGGGCTACTATCCGGCAGTGGGATTGCGCGACGCCTCGCCTTCGGTGCACGGCAAGCCGGCCGAGACCGTGCTGCAGGTCTACTTCCAGGCGCTCTCCGGCCGATAAGAACTCGGCACGACGCAGGCGGGGAGAAGTGACGGACAGTCCGCTTCTTGCCCTACATCATGCGCGCACCAACGACCATGGCAGGTTGTTGCACGCCTGCCTGGGAGGCGTTAAACCTCAAACCGACTAACCGGCCGCGGCCCCTACGAAGGGCGCGCGGCCGGTGTGCTTACGCGGGAGCCGAGGCGCAGCACTCGCACCGAGGCCTCCGGTCCGCGATGGGAGAGGCAGACCATGGAGATGCTTGGGCAAGGGAAGGGCGAGCTGATCGGCTGGCACGACCCGGACGAGAACCGGCGCTGGGTGCTCGAGAACAAGTCGCGCGAGCTGCGCGACAAGCGCATGAGCGTGACCCAGGCAGTGCGCGAATACGTTCATGATGGCGACTACCTGGCGATGGGCGGCTTCGGCCACATCCGCGTTGCCATGGCGGTGGTGTATGAGATTATCCGCCAGCGGCGCCAGCACCTGGTGCTCGCGGGGAAGACGGCGGTGCACGATGCAGACCTGCTCATCGGTTCGGGCTGTGTCGATCGCATCGAGGTAGCCTACGCTTTCGCCCAGGAGCTGCGCGGCCTCTCGCCGGCCGGGCGTCGCGCGGTGGAGAGCGGCGCGTGCCGCGTGGTTGGTGAGATCTCCAATGCCGGGTATCAGTGGCGCTTCTTGGCCGGCATGCTGGGCGTCCCATTCATCCCCTCCCGCAACATGCTCGGCTCCGATACGTTCACCCACAGTGCCTGCAAAGTGGCGCGCGACCCGTGGAGCGGCAAACCGGTCTGCCTGATCCCGGCCGCCTACCCGGACGTGGCCGTGTTCCACGTGCCGCGCTGCGACATGTACGGCAACGCGCAGATTGACGGCATACTGATCATGGATTGGGAGCTGGCGCGCGCGGCACGGCGGGTCATCATCACGACCGAAGAGATCGTCGCGCATGAGGTCATCCAGGAACGGCCATGGCTCACCGCCATTCCCTTCTATGTGGTGGATGCCGTGTGCGAGGTGCCCTTCGGGGCGCATCCGACCACCATGCCTTACCTGTACTACTTCGACGAGGAGCACATCGGCGAGTGGCTCGACCTATCGAAGACGCCGGAAGGCACGCGCGACTATCTTGATAAGTACGTTTACAGCATGCCCGACTTCGCTACCTACCTTGATCACATCGGCGGCGCAACCAAGCGGGCCTACCTCGCGGATGTCGAGCATCTGCGGCAGCCGCTGCGTGCCCCATGGCTACAGAAGAAGTGAGACTGTCATGACCCCATCCACTCCTGCATACTCTGCGATGGAACTCATGGCCTGCGTGGCCGCGCGTACGCTGGAGGACCGGCGTACGGTGCTGGTGGGCACCGGGCTGCCGATGATCGGGGCCATCCTCGCCCAGCGCATGCATGCGCCGGGGTTGGTGATCATTTTCGAGGCGGGCGGGGTGGGGCCGCGCGTGCCCACCCTGCCGGTCTCGGTCGGCGATTCGCGGACCTTCTACCATGCTTCGGCCGCCTCCAGCATGCACAACGTGATGAGCGCGTGTCAGGCGGGCTACGTGGACTTCGGTTTCCTGGGCGGGGCGATGATGGACCGCTACGGCAACCTCAACACCACCGTCATCGGCCCGTGGGAGGCGCCGGAAGTCCGCCTGCCCGGCTCGGGCGGGGGAAATGACGTGGGTTCGCTGGCCCAGCGGACCATTGTCATCCTCCGCCAGGATACCCGCCGCTTTGTCGAGCGGGTCAACTTCATCACCACGCCGGGGTACATCGACGGCCCAGGCGCGCGCGAACGGGCCGGGCTGCCGGCCGGGTCGGGGCCGTACCGCGTGCTCACGCAGCTTGCGGTCTTCGATTTCGATGAGACCTCCAAACAATTGCGCCTGCGCGCGACGCACCCGGGCGTGTCGGTAGCCGATGTGCAGGCCGCGAGCGGGTTCAAGATCCAGGTGGCCGATACACTGGAGGTCACCTCGCCGCCGACCGAGGAGGAGCGCCGCCTGCTGCATGAGATTGACCCGGTGGGCATGGTCATCGGCAAGTAACGCGAGAGGTCAACCGGCCGCGCTGCGCGGCCGGTTTGTTGTCTGGGTGCGCAGGCTGGTACAATCCGCGCCTGTGAGGCCCTTCACCGCCACATTATCGATCAACCGACGCGTGCGACATCGCCTGCAGCAGCTGGCGCTCGGCGTTGCGCTTCTGACGGCCGCCGGCGCGCTGGCCGCGTGCAACGGCGGTGTGCCGATCTTCAACTCGGCCACGCCCAGCTTGCCTGCGCCGCAGGTAACGATCATCGCCGGCCAGGATCCCAACGAGGTGGCCGGGCAGTTCCTGGCCGCGTGGAACACACGCGCCTTCGATGCGATGTATGCCCTGGTTTCGGCCGGAAGCCGGAGCGCGATCAGCGCCGAGGACTTCACTGCGCGCTACGAAGATTTCCGCCGCAAAGCGGCGATCACGCAGGTGCGCGCCGAAATCCTTGCCACGCAGGTCAACTCGCCCAACGCCGAGGTCAGCACGCGCATTAGCTACACCTCCGGCATGGCGGGCGAATTCTCGCGCGAGATGATCTTGCCGCTGGTGATGGAAGGCGATACTTGGCGCATCGTCTGGGATGACGGGTTGATCCTGCCGGAACTCAAAGGCGGCGGGCGGCTGGTCCTCGAAGCGGACATCCCTGCGCGTGGCACGATCTACGATCGCTATGGCGACCCGCTGGCCTACGAATCCGAAACCCTGTCGCTGGGCATCGTCCCGGGCGAAATCGTTGATGAAGAAAGCCTGCTGCGTGAACTCAGTCGGCTGCTCCTGATGAATACCGAGACCATACGTCTCAAATACGCCAACGCCCTGCCGGACTGGTATGTTCCTTTGGGGGAGGTCTCGCGCGAAGAAGTGGGCAAGCGCTACGGTGTGTTGAGCGGCATGGGCGGCATCCGCATCTCGAGCAACGAGGGCCGCACCTACTATGGCGGCGGAATAGCCTCGCACGTGATCGGCTACGTGGCGCAGGTGCCCAAAGAGCAGCTCGACGATTATCTGGCGAAGGGATACCTGGGCGACGAATATGTTGGCGTGCAGGGCCTCGAGCAGTGGGGCGAGTCCTTCCTGGCGGGGACACATGGGGGCACTCTGTACGTGGTGGCGGCGGATGGGCGCGTGCTCTCCACCCTCGCCCAAAGGAACAGCCAGCCGGCCTACGATATCTACACGACCCTCGACCGCGACCTGCAGGCTAAGGTCGAGCGCTATGCCTTCGGCCATCTCACCGGCGCGGCGGTCGTGCTCAACCGGGAAACGGGCGAAGTGCTGGCCATGGTCTCCAGCCCGGGGTTCGATTCGAACCTCTTCAACGGGGGCAACTTCAACAGCCAGTATCTTCTGCCCGAGCTTCTCAACGACCAGCGCGTGCCGTTGCTCAACCGTGCCACCCAAGGACAATACGCGCTGGGTTCGGTCTTCAAGCTCATCACCATTGGCGGCGCGCTCCAGTCCGGAGCCTATACCGCGGCTTCCACCTACACCTGCGACGGCTTCTTTCGCGAACTCCCGGGACTCACACTCGAGGACTGGACGGTGGCCAAGGGCAAGCCGCCGCACGGGACGCTCAATCTGGTGCAGGGATTGATACATTCGTGCAACCCCTTCTTCTGGCACATCGGGTTGGATCTCTTCAACCGCGACCCGTGGATCGTCCCTAACATGGCGCGCGGGTACGGGCTGGGTAAACTCACCGGCATCGGCGTCATCGAGGAAGAGCCGGGGTTCATCCCGGATCCGGCCTGGAAAGCTGACCAAGGCGAGCCGTGGGTTGCGGGCGATGCAGTGAACATGGCTATCGGGCAAGTACTGCAAGTCACGCCGCTGCAAGTGGCGGATTTCGCAGCCGCGCTGGGCAATGGCGGCACACTCTACCGGCCGCAGCTGGTGCAGTCGATCCAACATGGCGAGGAGCCGCCGGTATTCGCCTTTACCCCTGAGGTACGTGGCCGTCTTCCGCTCAGTGCAGAAAACCTGGCAGTGATCCAAGAGGGTATGCGTGGTGTCACCAATGCTCCCGGCGGAACTGCGCGGGCCACCTTTTATGGTTGGCGAGCGGTGGCCGGCAAGACGGGCACCGCGCAGGACCTGCCTCGCCCGCCGCACGCCTGGTTCACGGGCTACACCTTCCTGGAGCGCTCCGACAAGCCCGACATCGCCATCGCCGTCATCGCCGAGAACGCCGGCGAGGGGTCGGAGATCGCCGCGCCTATCTTCCGCCGCATCCTCGAGATCTACTTCTACGGCTCGCCGCAGACGCTCTATAGGTGGGAATCGGCCGTTGGCGGCCCCACCGTGACCCCCACGCTTCCGGTCACCGAAACCCCGGTTGGATGAACGCGCCGCCTGCGCATGCAACGGCCGCGGAGTACCCGCGGCCGTTTGCATTCTTGGGGAGGTCACGCGTCTCTCGCTTGTGCGCCATACCCTGACCCTCGAGGCTAGAGGCCCAGAGCGACTCGCGTCGGGCTGGCGCGCGGTGTATCATCCACGCACCACGGAGTGGCCCGGCGGGCGCGATGCCCACAGGCCGGCATGCTGCGCCAGGCTCTCCCCGCGCCCGTGCGGCACGCCACCTAATGGAGGGAGTTGACCCGGCCCCGTGCCCCGGCGCGCAGCGGCCGCCCCATGATTCTGGCACTCCACCGCTTTCTCGTTGCAGTCACTTCTGCCTCGGCCGGGCGCGGCCACCACCCATCTGCCTGTGGAGGGCGCCATGGATTTCAATCTCACTGATGAACAACGCATGTGGCGCGAGTCCGTCCGCGAGTTTTGCGAACGGGAGGTCAAGCCGCGCGCGCGCCACGTGGACGAGACCGGTGAGTTCAATTGGGATGCGACGCGCAAGATGGGGCCGCTCGGGCTCCTCGGCCTGAGCGCGCCCGAAGAGTACGGCGGAGCCGGCGTGGATGCGATCAGCGCAGCCATCGCCATCGAAGAACTGGGACGTGCGTGCGGCAGCACCGCCCTCTCCATTGCCGCGCACAACGGGCTTGGGTGCGGCGCGCTGGCGCTCTTCGGATCGCCGGCCCAAAAGGAGAAGTGGCTGCGCCCGCTTGCCAGTGGAGCGGGGCGGCTGGCCTCGCTCGCGCTCACCGAGCCCGGCGCGGGCTCGGATCTGGGGGGCGGAGTGAAGACGCGCGCTCGACATGACGGCCCGCAATGGGTCATTCAGGGCGCCAAGATGTGGGTCACCAACGCCAGCCTGGCGGATGTCATCGTGACCCTGGTGCGCACAGACCCGGCCGGCGGGACGCGCTCGATGAGCATGATCATCGTGCCCACCGATGCGCCCGGGCTGACAATTGCCTCGCCCGAGAAGAAGATGGGTCTGCACGGCTCACCGACCCACGCCGTCACGTACGAGGAAGTTCGAGTGCCGCAGGAGAATTTGCTGGGCGAGGAAGGCCGCGGGCTGGCCCAGGCGCTGCAGGTGCTCGACGGGGGACGCATCGGCATCGGCGCGCTGGCCGTCGGGTTGGCGCAGGCGGCGTTCGAGGCGGGGCGGGCGTATGCCAAGGAGCGCTATGCCTTCGGCCGCCCGATCGCAGAGTTCCAGGCCATTCAATGGATGCTGGCCGATGCGGCCACGGAGATCGAGGCCGCCCGCTTGATGGTCTATCGAGCGGCATGGCTCAAGCAGGGCAGCCAGCCTTTTGCGCTGCAGGCCGCTATGGGCAAACTGCTGGCCACGGAGGTGGCCGAGCGTGCTTGCCGCAATGCGATTCAGATCCACGGCGGCTACGGGTACTCCTCGGAGTATCCGGTCGAGCGCATCTATCGCGACGCGCGGTTGATGACCATCGGCGAGGGGACGAGCGAGGTGCAGCGCATGGTCATCGCCCGGCATATTCTGGCCGGTGCGTGAGGCTGAACTTCGGGGAATCAAGAGGGGCTGTCCGGTCAGAGTGCGACGGACAGCCCCTCTGCGATTCGGATTCCATTGCTATCGACGGTCGAGATACCTCGGGCGCACCGCGCCATCGGAATGACCCCGTGGCTGCTGACTGCACCGGAATGACAGAGAGGCTGAAGAGCCGGCGAGGCAGCGCCGCATGCATCAGTCGTGCGCGGGGATTCGGGCGAGTGCCGTCCGCGGGCGGTCAAGCGTAAGGCGTGCTATGCCCTCTGCCACATGATCGCCTGGGCTCAAGTCACGCCCTCGAACAAATCACGCTCGCGGCGTCCCACCACAGGCGCAGGGACGGCGCGCATGTAGTGCTCGCTGGCACCCAGCCAGCGCTGGAGGAAAGCCAGCGGCCCCAACATCCGTCCGCCGCCCTGACTCGAATGGCAGGCGGAGGCTTCTTCTTTGAGCCTCATGACACGCCGGATCGATACCGAGGCATGCACCGGAAAATCCACACTCGCGAACGAGGTCAGATCGATATCGCCGTTCTTGCCGAAATGCCGCGGGTCTCGGCCCAAGAGTGGCAGCAACCGCACGGCCAGGCGCAGGAAGCCGCGCCCAAAGGTGTGGAAGTACAGCTTCTGCGGTGCAAAGGCGGGCAGCCCCTCCAGTTGCAGCGCATCGTCGCCGGCGATGCGAAATGCGGCGACCGTCGCGTTATGAATCGCGATGTGATCGGGGTGCCGATAACCGCCGATTGGGTCGAAAGTAATGACAACTTGCGGACGGATGCGGCGGATGAGAGCCGCGACCTCGCGCGCCACCTTTTCGAGGGGCGCGGCAGCCAGCGCCTGTGGGTGGAGATTATCAGGCGAGCCGGGCATTCCCGAATCGCGATAACCCAGGAAGTGCACCTGGGTCAGGCCGAGTGTCTGGGCCGCACAACGCAGCTCCGATTTTCGCATCTCGCCGACCGAAGCAAAGCCTTTGAGGTCCGGGGGAGCCTCGCCCACCTCGCCGGCCGTGGCGCAGGCAAGATGCACCTCCACGCCCAAGCGCGCGTACAGGGCCAGAGTGCCCCCGGTGCCGAAGGTTTCGTCGTCCGGATGAGCCAGTACCGCCAACAGCCGTTTCGCGTTCGTGGTCATAACCCCTCATTCCTTCGCTCGCCGCTCTCACGCGCCGCGGGACATGGCGCATTGCGAGCCATAGGCACGCGGCATTCTACCGCGCCCCTGGTGCTCTACAAAGAGCGGCCCACCGAGGGTCTCGGTGGGCGCGCGGAATGATGACTCGGCGTGCGGGCATCACGCGAAGCGGGAGAGGCCGGCGGCTTCGGCGGTCGACCGCGCTTGCGCATACTCTTCCCGGGTCAGCGGGCGGCTGATGTCGGCGTGCTGGCCGGCATGATAGTCCGGGCGGTATTGATCCATCAGGTTCAGAAACGTCGCGCGGGAAATCGAGTGCGCGAGAAAGCGTGCAATCTGAGGAGTTCCCGCCAGGTTGTTGGGCAGGACCAGATGCCGAACCAGCAGGCCACGCACGGCCAGGCCATCCTGATCCAGCACCAAATCCCCAACCTGGCGATGCATCTCTTTCACCGCGCCCCGATTGACGGCTGGATAATCGGCGGCGTGCGAGTAGGCCAGCCCGACCCGCGCGTCGGAATACTTCATATCCGGCATGTAGATATCAATCACGCCGTCGAGCAGGCGCAGCGCCTCGAGGCAATCGTATCCGCCGCTGTTGTAGACCAGCGGGACGCGCAACCCCTGGTCCGCGGCCAGGCGCACGGCTTCGAGTATCTGCGCCACCACGTGGCTTGGCGAGACCAGGTTGATGTTGTGGCAGCCAAGCTCCTGCACGTGAAGCATCATCGCGGCCAGCTCGCCGGCATCGACCTCCGGCGCATCGGAGCTCTGGCTGATGGTGTGGTTCTGGCAAAACTGACAGCGTAGGTTGCAGCCCGAGAAGAATATCGTGCCCGAGCCATGACGCCCGGTGAGAGGGGCTTCCTCGCCGAAGTGAGGCGCAAAGGAGGCGACGCGCGCCCAGCGCCCGATGCGGCAGGTGCCGGCGTGCGTTGTACGGTCCACTCGGCAGCGGCGCGGGCACAGGTCGCAGGAGGAGAGACGGCCGGCGGCCATCCGGGCGCGCACGGCCAGTTCTCCAGAGCGATGCAGAGTGAGATACGCGGGGGATGCGGTCATGGACGGCTGCCGCCCGGGGCGACGCTCACACGGCAATCGTTGGGCCGCGCTCGATGTGCGCGATGCGTCCGAACCGATGCAGGCCCGCTTCACTCGCCAAGGTCTTGGCGCACTCTAATTCGCGCGGTGTGATCTTGCGATACAAATCGCCCAGTCCCTTGGCGCTGCGCGTGGGCCGGAAGTCGTCCACCAGATGGAGATACGTAGCGGGTGATATCTGGCGCGCCAGAAAGCGGACAATGTAGGACGTGCCAGCCAGGCGGTTCGGCAACACCACGTGGCGCACAAGCAGCCCGCGCACGGCGGAGCCGTCATCGCTCACCACCAGATCGCCCACCTGGCGGTGCATCTCACGCAGGGCGGCGCGGTTGATGCGTGGGTAGTCGCGCACGTCGAGGAATCGGCGCGCCTCGTGCGTATAACCGAAGCGCATCTCCGGGGCGTAGATGTCGACAACCCCCTCCAGCAATGCCAGAGCCTGCGGAGCGTCGTATCCGTTTGAGTTGTATACCAGCGGCAGAGTCAAACCTTGGCGGGCGGCGATTGCCAGGGCCTCCAGGATCTGTGTCGCGACGTGGCTGGGGTTGACCAGATTGATGTTGTGGCAGCCAGCGGCCTGCAGCTCAAGCATGCACACCGCCAGTTCGGCGGGTGTTACCTCGCGCTCCGAGCTTTCGTGGCTGAAGGCCATCGGGCGCTGTTCGTTAAGCGGCGCGCCGGGTTTGCGCAGTTCGCCGCCGGCGAAGAGGATCGCGCCCGAGCCGCGCGATCCGACGAGGCTGGCCTCTTCGTGGAAGTTGGGGATGAAGGCCAGCATGCGCGCGGCGCGCCCGGTGCGGCATGCGCCGCTTTCGCGGGTGCGATCGGCGCCGCAAATGCGCGGGCACAGGTCGCACGCCGAAAGGTGCGTGCGGGCACGCTTAGCCCGTTCGGCGAGAGCCGTCTTGCGCCCAAGGCGCAGGTAGGACGGGGCTGGGTCAGATGCGGACATATGGCAAAGGGGCGGGTGGCATGGGCATCAGAATGAATCTCGCGGACGGCACCCGGCAAATTCGCGCCGACCCCAGTTCATTGTACCTAAGGTTGGATTGACGGCCCAGCGCGGGGTATGGTATGATGCGCGGCATTCGGGGGCGTGGTGTAGCTGGCCTAACACGCGGCCCTGTCAAGGCCGAGACCGCGGGTTCGAATCCCGTCGCTCCCGCCACGAACGAATGGAGGCTCCAGCCGGATCATTTCGGCTGCGGCCTCCTTTCTGTTATTGGGTAGCCGTCTCTGGGCGTGCACCACACGAAAGACCTCCACGGGCCGAATCCAAGCCAGCCGCGAGGTCATTGGCCCCCAAGAACCACCGCACGTCGGTCCGGCCTCGACCTGTCGAGCGTCGGCCACCCCCACCTCGAGCACATCAGCAACCCGGTTACAGATTCCTTTCCACCTTCTGCGATTCGGCCACCATGTCCTGGCACGCATCGATCGAACTGTTTCGACCAGCCGTGCGGGGCGGGAACCTGTAAGGCAGATCGCCCCTCGGCAGGGTCTTGAACCGTGCCGGCGAGAACCAGGGTGGATGCGCACCAAGTTCGGAGGGGCGAAGAGAAGAGCACGGCCCCATAGACCTGGCTTGGCGGGATTCGAGGAAGCCTCGTCCGCACCCGTCTGGCGAAACGCGACGATTTGCCGCCCGAGAAGATGTGCGGGATCAGCATGTTGACACTTCGCTCCACCCATGCTATCCTGTCCCTGAGATTGGTATATACCACCAGACCAATTTGTTCCAAGCGACACAAATGGCGTCTTCTAAGGCCGAACACACCTCGCTCAATCCTCTCCAGCTCAAACCGGTCAACCGCCTGGTGGCCGGCGTGCCTCTCTACATACAAATAGCAGAAGGACTTCTAACCTGGGTCGACTCGGGTCGCCTCGCTCCTGGTGATCGATTGCCGCCCGAGCGCGATCTGAGCCAGATGCTTGGCGTGAACCGCATGACGTTGCGCCGTGCTTTAGAGATGCTCGAGGCGCAGGGGCTGCTGGCGCGCCGCCAGGGTGCCGGCACGTACATCGCCGACCGCAAGATCGAGCGCCAGGCCGGGCAACTTGTCTCGTTCACCAAACGCATGCGCGAGCAAGGCTTCACGCCTGGAGCTAAGGTGGTCTCGTTTGAGGAGCGGCCGTGCGGCGCAGCTCTGGCGGCGGCGCTGCGTCTGCCGGCATTTGCACCCGTCTACGACATCCGCCGGCTGCGATTCCTCAACGGCCAGCCGGTGCTGCTTGAGCACTATACGCTCCCGATCATGCGCTTTGCGCGCCTGGCGCGATACGATCTCGAGCAGCACTCGTTGTATGAGGTGCTGCATGAGCACTACGGGGTCGATGTGCATCGCGCGCGCCTCAGCCTGGAGGCGGTGCTGGCCACTGCGTACGAGTCTGAGCAATTGCTCGTGCCGCTGAGCGCACCGCTGATGCTTGAACGCCGGCTTTCATATGATGTCCTGGGCGCGCCGGTGGATCACGGCGAGGACTACTACCGGGGGGACCGTTTTCAATTCGTCACCGAGACTGCGGCGCTGGCGCTGTAGACCTGCGCCGCGGGAGGCAGGCACTCCGCCCGGTGAGAGAGGGACGAGGCGATGACTCAACACTACGAACTGCTGAGCCGCGAGCAGGTGCTGCGCGTTCACGAAGCGTCGCTCGAGATTCTCGACGAGGTGGGGCTGCTCATCCGCAATGCGCAAGCACGTGAGATTCTTGCTGCGCATGGTTGCCGGCCGCAGCCCGGGACCGAGATCATGCACTTCCCGCGTGCCGTGGTTGAAGAGTTCCGCGCCTCGATCCCGCCCACCTTCACCTTTGGCGGCCGCGACCCGCGCTTCGACCGGACGATCCCGGACGACAGCCCAGTGATGGTCACCGGCAGTTCGGCGCCGAACATCATCGACCCGTTGACCGGGCAGGAGCGACGAGCGCGCTCGGAAGACCTGGCTCGCATCGCCCACTTGGTGAACGAACTCCCGGGGTACGACGTTTTTTCAATTTCGACTCTGGCCGAAGATGCCCCGGCGGGCATGTTCAGCCTTACCCGCTTCTATGCCGCGCTCAAGAACTGCGCCAAGCCGGTGCGCGGCAGCGGCCCGCCTGAGGACACCGAGAAGATCCTGCAGCTGGCGTTTACCATCGCCGGAAGCGAAGCCGCCTACCGTGCCCATCCTTTCGTGACCCATCACTACTGCCCGGTGGTTTCGCCGCTGACAATGGACTTCGATTCGACCCAGATGCTCATCTATTACACCGAGCAAGGGCTGCCCTGCTACCCAACCATCGTCCCCAACGCCGGGCTCACCTCGCCGCTGACTCTCCTGGGGACTTTGACCCAGGGCAACGCGGAATTCCTGGCCGCGGCGGTTCTCGAGCAAATGGTGCGGCCGGGCAAAGCCACGATCTACGCTACGTTGCCTACCGTGGCCGATATGCGCAGCGGGGCCTACGCCCCGGGCGCGATCGAGACCGGCGTGCTCTTCGTGGGGCACGCGCAGATGGCGCGCTTCTACAATGTGCCCAACGGCGGCTACATTGGGCTGACGAACTCCAAACTCAACGATGCCCAGTCGGGCTACGAGACCGGCATGTCGCTGGCGCTTGGACTGGCGGCCGGCGTGGATATGTTCAATACCGGCGGGTTGCTCGACGCGTTGATGGCATTCGATTTTGCCAAGGCG
>JBGOXY010000013.1:0-21352 GCA_041479415.1 Anaerolineae bacterium | reverse complement strand
TGAGCTGAGCCGGTGCTCAAACTCGGTTGGGCTGAGGTAGCCCAGGCTGGAGTGAAGACGTTGACGGTTGTACCAAAGCTCAATGAACTCAAAGATATGCCGGCGGGCCTCCTCGCGGGTGGCAAACCGGCGTCTGGCGCATTCGCCCTTCAGTGTGCCGAAGAAGCTTTCGATCACGGCGTTGTCATAGCAGCTTCCGACGCCACTCATGCTCACACGGGCTTTGATTTTGGCCAGGCGATCCTGGTAGGCCAGGCTAGCATACCCTGGCCTGTCAGCCAGGACAGGTTGGGTCCCTTGATCCGAATGATGCAGCAACCCATCGCCGGGACGTCGGCGCCCAATCGCCATCTGCAGCGCATCTCCAACCAGGCTGCTCTCCATGTGATCAGCCATCGACCACCCGACAACCCTTCGGCTGAACAAGTCCAAGACTGCGGCCAGGTACAGCCAGCCCTCACGCGTGTCGATGTAGGTAATGTCCGCAACCCACTTCTGGTTCGGTCTCTCCGCTCGGAAGTCCTGGGCTAGCAAGTTCGGCCTGGCAGGCGTCTCGGCATGCCCCTGGGTTCTGGCCGGCCGGCGTCGATGCGGCGGAACAGCCACAATCCCGCCCAAACGCATCAAGCGCGCCACCCGGTGACGGCCACAGGCCACCCCACGCTGCCGGAGCCGGGCATGCACGCGCGGGCTGCCGTAGGTCATCTTGCTCTCCGCGTGAACGTCACGGATCTGCTCCAGCAGACCCTGGTTGGCTTGCTCACGGGGGCTGACCGACCGCCGGCGCCAGGCATGGCCCGCCCAGGCCGCAGGCCAGGGTAACCACTCGCCGAGACCTCCAGCACCTCGCACATGCGCACGACCGGGAACTCCTCGGTGTGCCCAGCCACGAACTCATAGATCATCCGCCTTTGCTCGAGAAGATGGCGATGGCTTTTTTTTAGGATGTCACGCTCCTGGGTCGTGACCTCCAGGTCTCGCTTCAGGCGGCGGATCTCCGCATGGGCGGCTTCAAGATCGCTTGGTTCCAGCGTCTGTTGCTGGCCATTCATCTTGTACCTTTGGCGCCACTTCAGGAGCATGCCTTTGGTGATGCCCAGTTCCCGCTCCAACTCAGCGGCGCTCTTCCCGCTCTTAGCCAGCAGTTGCAGCGCCTCAACCTTGAATTCGCGCGTGTACGTGCGATATCCACCGCCCATGGCCAATCTCCTGGTCCCAGTCTACAGGACATTTTCTCTGTCCACGAAACCAGGGGAAGGTCAACTACTTTGTCGAAGGCAAGACGGTGGCGGAGAGGGGGGCAGGGGGTGAGGTGGAACGCGGTCTCCGCAACCTGCTGGGTTGCCTCGCCAAACGCCAGCGCCGCTATAATCTCAACCATCCTACGTGCATCCTTCGCGGCCGGGCCACTGACTCGGCGTCGGCGGCTGCTGGATGGTGGCGTGCCTGCTTCGCGCATTCGTGTAGCCTTGGTCATCGCCCGCCTGAATATCGGCGGGCCGGCGACGCATGTCGTGCAACTGGCCGCGGGGCTGCCCGCCGAGCGCTTCGACGTGCGGCTGATCGCCGGGCGCGAGGGGCGCGGCGAGGGCAGCATGCGCTATCTCGCCGAGAAGGCCGGGATCACCCCAATGTGGATTCCGGAGCTCTCGCCCGCGCTTGCCCCGAGTAACCTGATTGCCTTCTACAAGATATCCCGCCTGATCCGGAATTGGCGGCCGGACGTTGTGCACACGCACACCGCCATGGCGGGTGCGCTGGGCCGCACCGCCGCGCACCTAGCCGGTGTGCCGGTTGTGGTGCACACTTTCCATGGGCATGTGCTGCGCGGATATTTCTCGCCGCCAGCGGAGGCCCTCTTCCGCGCGATCGAGCGCAGCCTGGCGCGGCATAGCGACCGGCTCATCACCCTCAGCACCAGCCTGCGTGACGACCTGGTGGCGTTGGGCGTCGCGCCGCGCGAGAAGATCCAGATCATTCCGCTGGGCATGGAGTTCGGCACACTGCTCGCCGCGCCGCGCCACCTGGGTGTGCTGCGGCGCGAACTCGCCCTCTCGGAGGATGTGCCGCTGGTGGGGAGCGTCGGCCGGCTGGTGCCGATCAAGAACCATGCCCTCCTCCTTCAAGCCGCACGGCGCATGGTAGACTTGGGAACTCCGGCGCAATTCGCCATTGTCGGCGACGGTGAGTTGCGCCCACAACTGGAGCATCTCTCCGCCCAACTCGGTCTTGAGACGCGAGTTCATTTTCTGGGCTGGCGCGAGAATCTCGCGCCCATCTATTCGGACCTCGACCTCTTGGCGCTGACCTCCGAAAATGAGGGGACACCGGTGGCCGTGCTGGAAGCGATGGCGGCGGGCGTGCCGGTCGTGGCGACCTCGGTGGGTGGCGTGCCGGATGTGATCCGCGCCGGGCAGACGGGCACCCTTGTGGCCTCGCAAGCGGCGCAGGCCTTTGCCCTGGCGATGACCGACGCGCTGCGCAATGCGGCCCACAGCCGCACGATGGCCGACCGTGCGCGGTCCGAGGTTGTGGCCCGCTTCGGCAAAGATCGCATGCTGGCGGAGACGGCCAGCCTTTACGAATCGCTGCTCGCGGCCAAGCGCACGGCGCAGCGGGGCACTCTCGCGTAAGGTCCACGGGCGATCGGGTCCAGTCTACCCGGCACCCTCTATGTGATGATCACCTACTTTCCTCTCATCCTGCTCGCCGGCCTTTCGGCCTTCGTGGCCACGCCTATCATCGGCGCGCTCGCGCGTCGGGTGGGTTTCGTGGACCATCCCAAGCCGCACAAGATCCACGTCAAGCCCATTCCCCTGATGGGCGGTCTGGCGATCTATATTGCACTGCTGGTGGTCATGCTGCTGGTGGACGTGGGCCCGGCACTTCCCGAAATGATCGGCGTGGGTGTGGGTGCCACGCTGCTTGCAATTGTCGGCCTGCTGGATGACCGGCGCAGCCTCTCGCCCTGGGTGCGCCTGGCCGCACAAGTTGTGGCCGGGGCCATCGTGGCGGCGGTAGGAATTCAAGTTGATCTCTTCCCGTGGCTCGCACTCAACGTCCTGATCACGCTCTTCTGGATCGTGGGCATCACCAATGCGCTCAACCTGATGGACAACATGGATGGGCTGGCGGCGGGCGTGGCGTCCGTGGCGGGCCTGTTCTTTTTGATACTTTCCTCCTCGACGGGGCAAGGGCTGGTGGCGGCGCTCGCGGCCGCGGTCGCCGGTGCCTCGCTTGGCTTCCTGTACTACAACATCAGCCCGGCCATGGTCTTCATGGGCGACGCGGGTTCGTTGCTGCTGGGCTTTACTCTGGCCGTGGTGGGGATCAAGTACACGCCGACGGAGCTGCCGCTGGGTTCCACATGGATGGTGCCGATTGTCGTCCTGGGGCTGCCGATCTTCGACACGACCCTGGTCACCTACGCTCGCTGGCGCGCTCGCCGGCCGATTTTCCGCGGCGGGGGTGACCACACCTCGCACCGCCTGGCCCGCCTCGGGCTGGGCGCCACCCGCGCGGTGCTCACGCTGTACATCGTGTCGGTGGCATTGGGCGGTCTGGCGGTCCTCCTGACCCGATCGACCCCGCGCGTGGCGGAAATGCTCTTCGGCGGGCTGCTCGTGGTGGGCCTGGTGGGCGTGCTGCTGCTCGAGCGGGCGCGCCCGCTGCCGCCGGCGAACCCGCCGCTCGTGCTCATCACCACGCCGCGGGATGCGCCGCTCCTGATCGGTGCCGCGAAACACTTCTCTACGGACCTCACCGTCGTCCTCAGCGGGGGCTTCCCGGCCGAGGGGTTGGCAGATTTGCTGGTGAGCCTGGCCCTCGACCCACACGCGATGCGATCGTGGATCGAACGCGCCCACCCTGTGCTCGACCTGGCCGGCGTGGGCGATTGGGAGAAGAGCCTCAAGGTGGCCGGACGAGTGCTCTTCGATGGAAAAAACCCCGGCGGCGCGAGAGAGGTTCTCGCGCAAGTCAAAGCTGCCTCGCTCGTGGCGCTGGCCGCGCAGGCCGACCCGGGAGAGGCCGTCCGTGCGCTTCTCGCGACGATGGGTGGGCGCGTGGTCTCGCTGGGCGAAGCCCCCCTCGCGGAAGCGGATCTGGCCGATCTCTTCGACGACATGCTCAGCGGTCACCGGCGAAAGGACAGCCCGCGATGACACATTTCCTGGTTACCGGCGGCGCCGGTTTCATCGGCAGCCATCTGGCCGAAGCGTTGCTGGCACGCGGCGACGCGGTGACCGTGATTGACGACCTCTCCACCGGACGGCTCGAGAACATCCTGGCCCTCAAGAGCAACCCGCGCTTCCGCTTCGCCATCGAAACCATCACCAACGAGACGGTGATGGACCGCCTGGTGAGCGAGTGCGACGTGATCGTCCACCTGGCGGCGGCGGTGGGCGTGAAGCTGATCGTGACCGACCCGGTGCGCACCATCGAGACCAACGTGATGGGCACCGAGGAAGTGCTGCGCGTGGCGCGGCGCTACCGGCGGCACGTGGTCCTCGCCTCTACCTCGGAGGTCTACGGCAAGAACGAGAAGGTGCCTTTTGCGGAGGAGGACGACTCGGTCTTTGGCTCGACGACGCGCAGCCGCTGGGCCTACGCCACCTCCAAGGCATTGGACGAGTTCCTGGGGCTGGCCTACCACCGTTCACTCGGGCTGCCGGTGCTGGTGGCGCGGTTCTTCAACACGGTTGGGCCGCGCCAGCGCTCGCGCTACGGCATGGTCATCCCGCGTTTCGTGCGCCAGGCCTTGAGCGGCGAACCGATCACGGTCTACGGCGACGGGAAGCAGACGCGCTGCTTCTGCAACGTGCGCGACGTGGTGGCGGCCGTGCTCGGCCTGGTGGACTCGCCTCAAGCGGTCGGCCAGGTTTACAACATCGGGTCGCAGGAAGAGATCAGCATCCGCGACTTGGCCGAGCGCGTGCGCGGCCTGGCCGGGTCGGCGTCGGCGATTGTGTACGTGCCCTACGACCAGGCCTACGCCCAGGGCTTTGAGGACATGCAACGGCGCGTGCCCGACATCGGAAAAATCCGCGCGGCCACGGGCTGGGTGCCACACATTCCGCTCGATGAGACGATCCGCGAGGTGATCGCCTTCTGCCGGGCCTCGCCCGCAGTCGAGGTCGACGAAGGGTAGCGCACAATGGACCTCAGAAGCCTCTGCCCCTCAGCCGCGACCGGATGGCGCGCCGCATGATCTCGACCGCGAGCGCCTCGCGTTCCGGGCTGAGCCTGTCGGAGCGCCGTGCGTTGCTGCTGTTGGGCGACGCGCTGGCGGTGCTGATGGCCATAGCCGTGGCGCTGACAATCTGGATTTGGACCGACAACGCCTGGGCCTCTCCGGTGGCCACGCTGATGCAGAAGGGCGCGCCGCGTCTCTTGTGGCTCATCCCGCTGTGGTTCTTCCTCATCGCCAACCTGTACGACCCGCATGTGGCCAGCTCGCGCGGGCGGACGCTGTACGGCCTGCTCCTCGCGGCGGGCATCTTGCTCGTACTGTACCTGGCCTTGTACTTCTACGCGCCACGCGGTACCCTGCCGCGCCTGGTGGTGCTGGTGTTCCTGGTTGGCGTGGTGGCGATCGAGCTCGTGTGGCGCCTGGCCTACACCCGCCTGCTCTCGCTGCCCTCATTGCAGCAACCGGCGCTGGTCGTGGGTGCCGGCCGCGCCGGCAGTGCCATCCTGCGCGTGCTGGTGCGCGAGGTGCCCGGCCACTTCCGTGTGCTAGGGATCATTGACGATGATCCGGCCAAGCACGGCCAGGCCATCGAGGGCGTGGTCGTGCGCGGCGGGACAGCGCAACTGCGCGCCCTGGCCGCCGAGGAGGGCATCACCGCGCTCATCCTGGCGATCACCGGCGACCTGCAAAGCGATCTATTCAAGGCACTGCTTGAGTGCCAGGAGCGCGGGGTAGAAGTGATCCGCATGCCCACGCTGTACGAGGAGCTGCTGGGGCGGGTGCCGATTGCCTACCTTAACTCCGAATGGATTCTCACCTCGTTTGTCGACAGCGCGCGGGTGCACGATCTGTATTCGCGGGCCAAGCGCCTGGGCGACATTCTTGGCGCGCTGGCAGGGCTCATCGTGGTGGCCGCGCTCTTCCCGCTGCTGGCGCTGCTGGTGCGTCTGGACTCGCGCGGGCCGGTACTCTACGGGCAGGAACGCTCCGGCCGCGGGGGCAAGCCGTTTCGCATGGTCAAGTTCCGCACGATGGTGGCGGATGCCGAACCGGACGGCGAGGCGCGCTGGGCAGAACCGGGCGACCCGCGGGTCACGCGCATCGGACGCATCATGCGCCGTACGCGGCTCGACGAGATCCCCCAGTTCTGGAATATCCTGCGCGGCGAGATGAGCCTGGTCGGCCCGCGGGCCGAACGCCCGGCGCTGGTGACGCGTCTCGAGAGCGAGGTGCCCTTCTATCGTGCGCGCATGCTGGTGCGCCCCGGCGCCACCGGCTGGGCTCAGGTCAACTATCGCTACGGCTGGTCGGTGGAGGACGCCGCCACAAAACTCGAATACGACCTGTATTACATCCGACATCGTTCACTGTGGCTCGACTTACGCATCCTGTTGCGCACACTGGGTACGGTGGTGCGCTTCCAGGGGACGTGACCGATCGACGCCCGCAGGTTTCGCGCTCGCGTTGACACTCCGTGGCACTCATGGTTTAATCGCCGAGCCTCCGATTTCCCCTGCTTTCCCGTTCCGGATTGCCCATGACAGAATCTGCAGCAACGGATTGGAAGGCTGACGTACGTGAGGCAGCCCGCCTCTTGATTCGCCGAGGCTGGCTGCTGGGCCTCGCACCGCTGATTGCGGCCGGGCTGACGGCGCTGGTGCTGGCGTTGCAGCCGGCACGTTACTCGGCGAATGCGCTGGTGGCTGGGGGCGCACAAGTGCCACGCGAGGCCGTGGCCACCCTCGCGGCGAGCGCCGAGATGGAGCGCCGGCTGGTGGGCGGGCTTGGGGATATCACAACGGTGGACATCCCCGCAGTGCTGGGCGCGGGCACGCTCGAGGCGCTTGACGGCGGGTTGACTCGAATGGAAATGATCACGGCGAGCGCGCCCCAGACGGTGAGCCTGACTCGCGCCTGGGCCACGGAACTCGTGGCGCTCATCGCCGAAACCTATCCCGACCGGACGGGCGGCGGCGGGGAAGACACCCCGCGCGTGGTCAGCCTGCCGGATGAGGCGAGCCGGGTGGATACGCGTTTCGTACCGAAAGTTGTCACCGCCGCCGTGCTGGGTCTTTTGGCCGGCGCGGTCGTCGTCCTGAGTTATCGCGTGGCCGAACCTCTGCCGCAAGGAGATCAACCGTGAAACGTACTGAGAAGAGCGCCGCTCTCCCCCCTGCGGCCCGGCAACTGATTGCCAAGCTCAACGCGCGCACCGCGCGGGTGGGCGTGGTGGGGCTCGGATACGTCGGCTTGCCGCTGGTGGAGGCGTTCGGCCATGCGGGCTATACGGTCGTGGGCATCGACGTGGACGAACGCAAGGTCCAGGCGCTGAAGAAGGGCCAGTCCTACATCGAAGACGTGCCCGCTGCACGCATCAAGGAACTCATCGACCAGGGGCGCCTGGAAGCGACCACCGACTTCGCTGCGGTCAGCACGCTGGATGCGCTATCGATCTGCGTACCCACGCCGCTGCGCAAGACGGGCGACCCGGACCTTTCCTTTATCGTCAACGTGACCGAGGCCATCGCCCGCTTTCTGCATCCGGGCATGGCGATCGTTCTCGAATCGACCTCCTATCCCGGCACGACGCGCGAGATCCTTCTGCCCAAGTTCGAGAGCCGCGGGCTCAAGGTGGGCAAGGACTTCTTCCTGGCTTTCTCGCCGGAGCGGGTCGACCCTGGGCGGAAGGATTGGACGACCACCAACACGCCCAAGGTGATCGGCGGCATGACCCCCGCCTGCCTGGAGGTGGCCAAAGCCTACTACGGGCAGGCCATCCAGACGCTGGTGCCGGTCTCTTCGGCCGAGGCAGCCGAGATGGCCAAGCTCCTGGAGAACACCTTCCGCGCGGTCAACATCGGCTTGGTGAACGAGGTGGCGTTGATGTGCGACCGGCTGGGCCTCGACGTGTGGGAAATCATCGATGCCGCCGCCTCCAAACCGTTCGGCTTCATGAAGTTCTCTCCCGGCCCGGGCCTGGGCGGCCACTGCATTCCAATCGATCCCTTGTACCTCTCGTGGAAACTCAAGACGGTCAACTACACCGCGCGCTTCATTGAACTGGCCAGCGAAATCAACACCAACATGCCGCGTGTTGCAGTGCAGAAGGTGCAGGATGCGCTCAATAGCGTGGGCAAGCCGGTCAAGGGTAGCCGGATCCTCGTGCTGGGCGTGGCCTACAAGCCGGATGTCTCCGACCTGCGCGAGTCGCCGGCCCTGGATGTGATCGGCCTCTTAGGCAAGAAGGGTGCGCGCGTGGCCTACCACGACCCCTATGTGCCGGAGGTGAAGCACGATTCGTGGAACTTGCGGTGTGTGCCGAATCTGCACACCGCGCTCAAATCGGCGGACTGTGTGGTCATCACCACTCATCACAGCTCCTACGACTGGGACATGGTGCTGCGCGCGTCGCGGCTCATCGTCGATACGCGCAACGCGCTCGGCGCCAAGGGCAAGGCCAGCGCCAAGGTGACCCGCCTGTAATGTCGCGCTATTTGCTGACCGGCGCCGCAGGTTTCATCGGGGCACGCGTCACCGAGCTCTTGCTCGAGCAGGGCCACCAGGTGGTGGGGCTCGACAACCTCAACCCGGCCTACGACGTGCGCATGAAAGAATACCGGCTGGGGCGCCTGCAGGCTGTGCGCGGGTTTGAGTTCCATAAGGTGGATATCTGCGACGGGCGCGCATTGCGTGCGTTGCCGCAGAGCGCGCCGTTTGAGGCGGTGATCCACCTGGCGGCGCGGGCGGGCGTGCGCGCCTCGCTCGAAGACCCGTGGTCGTATGTCGAGACGAACGCCGGGGGCACGCTCAACTTGCTCGAGCTGTGCCGCCACACGCACATCCCGAAGTTCCTGCTGGCTTCGACATCCAGCATCTACGGAGCGCAGGCACCGCTGCCGACACCTGAAGAGGCCGACAGCAGCCGCCCGTTGCAGCCGTATGCCGCCTCGAAAAAGGCGGCCGAAGTGCTAAGCTACTCGTATCATGCCATGTACGGCCTGGATGTGACCGTCTTCCGCTACTTCACGGTGTACGGCCCGGCCGGCCGGCCCGACATGTCGATGTTCCGCTTCACGCAATGGATCGCCGAAGAGCGGCCGCTGGTGCTCAACGGCGACGGGAGTCAATCGCGCGGCTTCACTTTTGTTGACGACATCGCCCGCGGTACGATTCTCGGGCTGCGCCCCCTCGGCTACGAAGTGATGAACCTGGGCGGGCACGAAGCGGTGCGCATGACCGAGGTGATTCGCTTGCTGGAGGGATTGTTGGGCGCGAAGGCGCGCGTTGTTCAGCAGCCGGCGCACCCCGCCGACATGCCGGCTTCGTGGGCTAACGTAGAGAAGGCCCGGCGCCTGTTGGGCTGGGAACCGCGCGTTTCGTTTACCGAAGGAGCGCGCGAGCTGGTGGAATGGTACCGGCGTGAGCGTGATTGGGCGCGCACCGTGGCCACCGGCTGATTGTTGCCCCGGACCTTTGGAAGCATGATGAAGATCGCCGTCACGACTTCGACGTTTGCCAAGGAGAGCGCAGAGCCGCTGGAGATGCTGCGCGCCGCAGGCTTTGAGGTTGTGCTGAACCCTCACGGGCGCAAGCTCACCCGCGATGAGACCGTGGCCCTCTTGGACAAGGTGGAAGCGGTAGTGGCCGGCACCGAAGCTCTCGACCGCGCGGTGCTCGAGCAGCTGCCGCGGCTCAAGCTGATCGCGCGGGTGGGCACCGGCATGGAGAACGTCGACCTGGCCTGCGCCGCGGAGCGCGGCATCCGTGTGGGCAATACCCCCGACGGTCCCACCTGGGCCGTGGCGGAGCTGGCCCTGGCCGGGTTGCTGGCGCTCTTGCGCCGCGTGCCGCACGCCGATGCCGCCATCCGCCGTGGCGAGTGGGCCAAGCCGATGGGCCGCCTCCTGCACGGGCGCACAGTCGGGGTGATCGGACTTGGGCGCATCGGCAAGGCATGGGTGCGGCTGCTGCGGCCATTCGAAGTTGATCTGCTGGCCGTCGATCCTCAAAGGGATGCAGCCTTCGCGCGTGAGGAACACCTGGAGTACGGAACGCTGGCCGATGTGCTGCCGCGCTGTGATATCGTCTCGTTGCATTTGAGCGGTGCGCCCACTGTGCCCATGATCGGGCGGACGGAGATCGCGCTGATGAAACGCGGCGCGCTGCTCATGAACCTCGCGCGAGGCGGGTGGGTGGATGAGGCAGCGCTGGCCGAGGCGCTGACGAGCGGGCAGTTGGGCGGCGCGTACCTGGACGTCTTCGAGCAGGAACCCTATGCCGGCCCGCTGCGCGATGTGCACAACGTGGTGCTCACACCGCACATCGGCTCGTATGCGGTCGAATGCCGCATCCAAATGGAGCTCGACGCGGCCCGCCAAGTGATCGATTTCTTCTCGCACGGGGGGCGGCCCTCCGGGGAGCGACCCACATGACGCGCACGATCGTGACCGGCGGAGCAGGTTTCCTGGGCAGCCACCTGGCCGATGAATTGACCGCGCGTGGGCACGAGGTGCTTATCTTCGACCAGCGCGCCTCGCCATTCCTCCAGCCGGCGCAAGAGCAGGTGGTCGGTGATCTCTTGGATTTCGACCTCCTGCGACGCACGCTGCAGGGCGCCGACTACGTTTATCACCTCGGCGCGCTGGCCGACCTCAACGCCGCGCGCAGCCGGCCGCGGGAGACGGCCAGCATCAACGTGCTGGGAACGGTCAACATGCTGGAGGCCGCGCGCCTGGCCGAGGTGAAACGATTCGTCTTTGCCAGCACGGTCTACGTCTACAGTGACGAGGGCAGTTTTTACCGGGCCAGCAAGCAGGCGGGCGAGGCCTATATCGAGGAGTATCAACGCCAGTACGGGCTTGAGTACACGGTCCTGCGTTACGGGTCACTCTACGGCCCGCGCGCCGACGAGAACAACGGAGTCTACCGCTTGCTGCGTGCGGCGGCGCTGGAGGGACGCATCCGCTACGATGGCCGGCCGGAGGATGCGCGCGAATATATCCACGTGGCCGACGCGGCCCGCCTGAGCGTCGATATCCTCGTGCCCGAGTATGCCAACCAGCATCTGGTCATCACCGGGCACTACCCGATGCGCGCGCGCGACTTGTTCACCATGTTCTCGGAAATCCTCGGGCACGAAATCCAAGTGGACTACGTGGAACCCGAGACGGTCGACGGCCACTACCGGGTGACGCCCTACAAATTCCACCCGCGCGTGGCACGCAAACTGACCTCCACCTTGTACGTCGATATGGGCCAGGGAGCAATCGAGGTGCTCGAGCAGATCGAGCGCGAGCGCGGCCAGCGCCCGGGCTGACGATTCTCTTCCCAGCGGCGGGCGGCCCGCCCGCCGGGAGCCATCGCATGAACGTTGCCATCATTACCGCGCGAGCAGGCAGCAAATCGATCCGCAACAAGAACATCATGCCGCTGCGCGGGAGGCCGCTCATTGCCTATCCGATCGAGGCCGCGCGCCAGGCGTCGCGCGTGGCGCGCACCTATATCTCGACCGACTCGCCGGAGATCATGGCCGTCGGACGCGAGCTGGGGTGTGAGATCATTGTCCGCCCCGAGGATTTGTGCGGCGACCATGTCAACCATGGAGAGGTGATCAAGCACGCCACCGAGTATGCCGACGCACGCGAGAAGGGACTGGAAAACATCGTTCTGTTGCTCGGCAACACGGTGATGGTCGATGGCGAGCTGATCGACAAGGCGCTGGCGATGCTCGCGGAGCAGGCAGACCTGGATTCGGTGATGAGTGTGTGGGAGGCGGCCGACGATCATCCGCTGCGCGCCCTCGAGATCGTCGAGGGGCAGCTCCTGCCGTACGGCGACCATCAGCGGCAAGCCTCCACCGAACGCCAGTCGTACCCCAAGGCGTACTACTACGACCAGGGGGTATGGGCCTTCCGCAAAGCGTGCGTTCAGAAGCGCGAGGGGCCCAGCCCGTGGTGGTGGATGGGCAAGCGTTCGGCGCCGATCATCCGTACCTGGGTGGCCGGGCGCGATATTCACACACCGCTCGACGTGCGCATTGCGGAATGGTGGCTCGACAACTACTCCGGCGTGGCGGAGCTTTAGCGCTGTGAGCAGCGCGGCCCCGCCGAGTGCGAACGGGCGCGAACCGTACCGCACCGTGGTCTTTGATTTCGATGGAGTACTCGTCGAATCAGGCGACATCAAGACTGAGGCCTTTCTCGAACTGTTTGCGGGTTACCCGCAGCAGCGCGAAGCGATCCGGTCCTACCATCTGCAGAACGTCGGCGTCTCGCGCTATGTCAAGTTCGAGCATATCGTCCGCGACCTGCTCGGACTGCCCTTCGATGAGGGCACACAAGAAAAGCTGGGCGCGGCCTTCTCGGACCTGGTGCGCCACAAAGTGGTTGCCTGCGCCTTTGTGCCGGGCGCGCGCGAGATGCTTGAGCATCTCCGCGGGCGGTGCCGTCTGTTCGTGGCCTCCGGCACGCCGCACGCCGAACTGGAGTGGATCGTCGAGGCGCGCGGGCTCGCGCCGTGCTTCGAGGGCGTGTGGGGCACCCCCCACAGCAAGGCCGAGACCGCACAGGCGATTGCCGCTGAGCAAGGGCTGCACGGCGGTGAGATGCTCATGGTCGGCGATGGGCTGGCCGACTATCAGGCGGCACAGGCCGCCGGCATCGACTTTCTGGCCCGTATCACCGACGAGAACCGCGAGCTGTGGCGCGCTTTGCCGGTGACCGGGGTGCGTGATTTGCACGAGATGCGCGCTTGGTGGGAGCAGCAGAGGCTGGTGAAAAACACGGAGTCCGACCATGACCAACGCGGATAGCGAATTTGTGGGCCCGGTCAGCGAGATCGCGCCCTCGCGCGGGTGGGTGGCGCTCAAACTGCGCGAACTGTGGGCCTACCGCGAACTGCTGTACTTCCTGGTATGGCGCGATATCAAGGTGCGCTACAAGCAGACGGCACTGGGCGCGGCCTGGGCCATCATCCAGCCCTTCTTCACCATGGTTGTCTTCAGCGTGTTCTTCGGCTCGCTAGCCAAGATGCCGTCCGATGGCATCCCGTATCCCATCTTCGCCTTCGCCGCCCTGGTGCCGTGGACCTTCTTCGCTAACGGGCTGACCCAGGCCTCCAACAGCCTGGTGGGGAACTCTGCGCTGATCAAGAAGGTCTACTTCCCGCGCCTGGCCATCCCCATCGCCGGGGTGCTCTCCAACCTGGTGGATTTCGCGTTGGCGTTTGTGGTACTGCTGCTGATGATGGTTTACTTCAAGTTGTGGCCGACGGTGGCTATCCTGTGGCTGCCGCTGCTCTTGCTCCTGGCTTTCGTCACCGCGCTGGGGGTGGGCTTGTGGTTCTCAGCCTTGAACGTCGAATTCCGTGACGTGCGATACGTGGTTCCTTTCCTAACCCAATTCTGGATGTTCGCCACACCGGTGGCCTATCCGAGCAGCCTGCTGCACGAACCGTGGCGCACGCTGTACGGGCTCAACCCGATGGCGGGTGTGGTGGAAGGTTTTCGCTGGGCGCTTCTGGGCAACGCTAATGCTCCCGGCCCGCTCATCTGGGCTTCGGCTGCGGCGGCGTTGGTCATCCTCGTGAGCGGCGCGTTCTACTTCCGGCGCATGGAACGCACTTTCGCGGACGTGGTCTAGGCGGGAGCACGAGAAGCCTCGCATGGGCGACCTGGTCATTCGCGCAGAAGGTCTGAGCAAGCGCTACCGCATTGGAGCGCACCCGCGCGCCTACCGCACGCTGCGCGAAAGCGTGGTGGAGGCGGCCGGCGCGCCGCTGCGTTGGGCGGGCGCTGCGATGCGCAGGCAATTGCGCGGCGCGGCCGGCGAGAACGAAATCTGGGCGCTGCGCGATGTCTGGTTCGAGGTCCACCAGGGCGAGGTGCTCGGGTTGATCGGGCGCAACGGGGCCGGCAAGAGTACCCTGCTCAAGATACTTTCCAAGATTACCGAACCGAGTGCCGGGCGAGTGCGTGTGGCCGGCCGCGTGGGTTCGCTGCTCGAGGTGGGTACCGGCTTCCACCCCGAGCTGACCGGCCGCGAGAACATCTTCCTCAATGGCGCCATCCTAGGCATGCGCCGCGAGGAAATCCTCAAACGCTTCGACGCCATCGTTGATTTCTCGGAAGTGGAGCGCTTCATCGACACGCCGGTCAAGCACTACTCGAGCGGCATGTACCTGCGCCTGGCGTTTGCCGTGGCGGCGCATCTCGACCCCGAGATCCTGCTGGTGGATGAGGTCCTGGCTGTCGGCGACATCCGCTTTCAGCAGAAGTGTCTGGGCAAGATGGAAACCGTCGGGCGCGAGGGGCGCACGGTGTTGTTTGTCTCGCACAATATGCCGGCCATCCTGCGCCTGTGCGAGCGCGCGATTCTGCTCGATGAAGGGCACATCGTGGCGGACGGGCAGGCGCAGCCGATTGTCGCGCGCTACCTCAACCTCGATCAGACGGTGCAGGAGACCATCGCCGAGGTCGAGTGGCCGCATCCGGCCGACGCCCCGGGCGAAGAGGGGGTGCGCCTGAAGGCGTTGCGCCTGCGCTCGGCAAGCGGCGCCCCGCAGGCCGAGTTCGACGTGCGTGAGCCGATCGAGGTCGAAATCCAGTTCTGGGTTTTGGACGAGGCGCCGAACGTCGTGCCGATGTTCCGCGTCTACAACGAACACGGGGTGTGCGTCTTTGCGGCCGCGCCCACCCACGACGGGCTGTTTGCCGGGCGCTCGCGCGCCGCGGGCACCTACACCGCGCGCTGCCGCATCCCGGGCGATTTCATGGCGGAGGGCACCTACGCCCTCGAGATCGCCGTGCGCACGCTCTTCCCGCGCCGCTTTTTCGTCCCGCGAGTCAAGCTGCTCAACTTTCGCGTCCACGACCGCGGCATGGGCGATTCGGTCAAGGGTGAATACCGCGGCGTGTGGCCCGGCACCGTCGCCCCCGTCTTTGACTGGCGGTCCGAATTCTCCCCGCGCGTCGAGTCGGCGGGATGAGCCATGCGCATCCTTCAGGTTCATCCGCTGCTGCGCGGGGATCGCCTCAGCCCGGTCGCCGGCGGTAAATCGCGCGTCTCCCTGCAACTCACCTCCTATCTGGCGGCCGAAGGTCACACGCTGTCGCTCTTTCCATATCCGGAGCGGCTGTTCGATGTGCCCCGCGCCCTGCGTCTGCCGAACGGGCACACGGCGGCGCTGTGCCCCACCGCTATCCTGCCTACACGCCGCAGCCTGCCGGCGGATCTCGCCGCGCTGATGCATGCGCGCCTTGCCGCCCGCCGGCCAAGTGGCGAGAACGGATCCTTCGACCTGCTTGCGTTGGATGCGCTGCGCCGCGCCCTCGCTGAACAGCAGCCTGAGATTGTCCACTGCCATCACACATTCTCGGATTTCCCTTTCTTATATCGAGGCCTCTCGGCCAAGGCGCCCCTCATTCTCACTCACCACTCCTATCAGCCCGCCGAGCGGATTGATCTGTACGACTGGGTGATCTTTGTCTCGCGCCGCTGGCAGCACGAGGTCGTCACGCGGACGGGGTTTCCGATCGACCGCACACGGGTCATTCACAACCCCGTGGCCGATGTATTCACCCAGGGAGAGGTGGTCCCCGCGCAGGTACGCCGGGGGCTGGCCTTCCTCGGCAATCTCATTCCACGCAAGGGACTTGCGCTGCTCCTGCGGGCCTATATTGAGAATCCGGATCTACGCGGGCATCCTCTGACAGTCTGCGGCACGGGCGAGGCCCAAGCGGAGTATCGCGAGCTGGCCGAGCGCCACAACCTTCCGGTTGAGTTTCGCGGGCGGCTCGCGCCGGAGGAGGTGCGCCAGGTCCTGGCGAGCTCGTGTGCCTTGGTCGTCCCCAGTCAATCGGAAGGATTCAGCGTGGCGATGCTGGAGGCGCTGTGCGTGGGAACCCCGGTGGTTGGATGGGGGCCGCAAGTTGAGGAACTCGAGGCGGCACTCGCGCAACCCGTTGGGGTCGCCCTGGCCTCGGACACCTCGGCCGACAGCCTGGCGGGGAGGATCTTGGGCGTCATCGAAAAGGTGAGCCGCAAGCAGTTGCCGCTCGAGGAGATCGCCCAGCGGGCGCGCGCGGCTTTCTCCATTGAGCAGGCAGGCATGGCCACCCTGCGCCTGTATCGCGAGGCCCAGGCCGGCCCTCCATGAGAATCCTGCGCGTGCATCCGTTCCTCAAGGCCGAGGCCACTTACCCGTTTGCCGGCGGGATGGCTCGCACCTCGCTGCGCCTGACCAAGGAACTCGCGCGCGCGGGCCATGAGCTGCTCGTCTTCCCGTATCCCGAGGGAATTGGGACTTCGACCCGCTGGGACCTGCAAGACCAGATCAGCGTGGCCGTGCAGCCGACGATGGCGTGGCCGGGTTGGCGTGGTTTGCCGCACGCGCTGCGCCGCGCGCGCAGGCTCGACCCGCCGCCCAGCGGGTGGCGCGAGGCGCTGAGCGAGGCCATGGCCGTCCACGCGCTCGACCAGGCCGTGCTGCACTTCCGGCCGGAGATCATTCACAACCACCTGCCGCGACGCCCGTTCCCGCGCCTGCTGGGCTCCTTGCCGCGGCGCGTGCCGCTGGTTCTCACCCACCATCACGGCGAGGCAGGTGAGGCGCTTGAGGTTTACGACCGCATTGTCTTCGTCTCGCAATCCCAATGCGATGAAATTCGCACCCAGGCCGGGCTGCCGGCGGACCGCTTGCGCGTCGTCCACAACCCGGTGGCCGAAACATTCGCCCAGGGACCCACGCCGAGCGCTGCCGAGCGCCAGGGCTTGCTCTTTTCCGGCGCGCTGCGCGACCGCAAGGGGCTCGATCTGCTGCTCGAGGCTTACGCCCTCGAACCGCGCCTCAACAATCATGTGCTGCATCTCTACGGGGAAGGTGCACAGCGCGAAGCCTACGAGCGCCAGGCTCGCGAGCAAGGTCTCAACCTCGAATTCCACGGCAAAGTAACGGTGGAGGACCTGGCGCACGCGCTGCGTGCGGCGCGGCTGCTGGTCAACCCCAGCCGCCTCGAGGGTTGGAGCGCCTCGATCAATGAGGCGCTGTGCTGCGGGCTGCCGGTCGTTGGCTGGGCGCCTCAGGTGCAGGAACTTGAGCAGCTGCTCGGCCTGCGCGTCGGGCTGCCTTTCGACGCGCGCACGCAGTCCGCGCGCGAATTGGCCGCGAGCCTCTTGGCAGCGCTCGAGGATGCACCACTTGCGGCCCTCACCGGGCAAACACTTTCGCGCGCTGCGCGCGAAAGCTTTTCGGCAGAGCGCTTTGTGCGCGGCTACCTGGCGGTGTATCAGGAATTGTTGTAATTCCAGCGGGCTCCTCGAGCGATGCCGGTCGAGACCGGCCGGATGGGTTGATGCGTTTAGCGCAGGCGTGGTAACCTCCCCACGCGCCATCTCGAGGGCGGCGGAGCGCGGGTTGAGGCTGCGGCATTTGTCTCCCCCCTCGTGCACATCCGGCATAACAAGGAACGGACCCACGGATCATGGGCGATCTCGTCATTCGCGCGCAGGACATCGGCAAACAATACCGCATCGGCGCCCGCCAACAGGGCTACCGCACGCTGCGTGACACCCTCGTCGATTCGATCGCGGCTCCGGCGCGCTGGGTAGGCCGCACGCTACGCCGTGGTTCGGCGCGCGCCGAGCAGGGCGAGTTGATCTGGGCGCTGCGCGAAGTCTCTTTCGACGTGCACCAGGGAGAGGTGCTGGGCGTCATCGGTCGTAACGGCGCCGGCAAGAGCACGCTGCTTAAGATCTTCGCGCGTATTACCGAGCCCACCACCGGCCGGGTCACGATGGCCGGCCGGGTGGGGTCGCTGCTCGAAGTGGGCACCGGCTTTCATCCGGAATTGACCGGACGCGAGAACATCTATCTCAACGGGGCCATCCTGGGCATGCGCCGCGAAGAGATCGCGCGTCGCTTTGATGAGATCGTGGCTTTCTCGGAGGTCGAACGCTTCATCGATACACCGGTGAAACACTTCTCGAGCGGCATGTACTTGCGCCTGGCCTTTGCCGTCGCCGCTCACCTCGACCCCGAGATCCTGCTGGTCGATGAAGTTTTGGCGGTGGGCGACGACCGCTTCCAGAAGAAGTGTCTGGGCAAGATGGAAAGCGTGGGCCGTGAGGGGCGCACGGTGATCTTCATCTCGCACAACATGCCGGCCGTTACGCGCCTCTGCCCGCGCGCGATCCTCCTGGATGAGGGGCGAGTGATAGCCGATGGAGAAACGCGTGAGGTGATTGGGCGCTACCTGAACGCTGGGCGGGTCGAAAGCGGCGGCATGGAATGGCTCAGCGCCGACGAAGCGCCGGGCGATGCCACGGCGCGCCTCAAGCACGTGCGCGTCTCCGACGCGCAGGGCAACCCCAAGACCCTCTTCACCATGCGCGAAGCGATTGCGGTGGAGGTCGAGTACTGGCTGCTGCGCGGCAACTATCCGGTGCTGCCGATGATCCAGGTCGTCAACCAGGACGGGCACAGCGTTTTTGTCTCGGCTGCCAATCACGACCCGGCCTACCGCGGCGCGACGCGCGAGCCCGGCCTGTATCGCAGTCGCTGCATCATCCCGGGCGACCTGATGACGGAAGGGTTGTTCTCGGTCGACGTCTGGCTGCGCGTGCTCTACCCGCGCCGCGTTTTCGTCCACGAGGCCAATCTGCTGACGTTCCGCGTGCAAGACACCGGCCTCGGAGATTCCACCAAGGGCACGTATCGCGGCGTGTGGGGCGGGGTGATCGCACCGCGCTTGGAGTGGCACACCGAGTTCCAACCGGGAGGACCAGCCGACCGTGCGGATATTGCAGATCCATCCCTTCCTGCGCGGTGATCGGATTGATCCGCGCGCGGGAGGTAAGTCGCGGGCGGCGCTCCTGCTCACCGAGTACCTCCTCGACCAAGGGCACGAGGTCGCGCTCTATCCCTTTCCCGAACGCCTCTGGCTTCAACCGGCTATGCTCGGCTTGCGTTCCGGGTCGCGCCTACCCGTGCTGCCCACCATGGCTTTGCCAGGCGCGAGGCACATGCTGGGGGCCGCGCGCCGCGCGAGCCGCGTGGCGCGCCAGATCCGGCAGGATCGCGGCTTTCAGGTGAGCCTGCTCTATTTCGAAGGGTTGCGCCGCGCGCTGGCCGATTTTGCCCCCGACATTATTCACTCCCATCAGCGGATAGCCCTCTTGCCGCTCATTCTGCGCGAGGTGTCCCGACGCCCGCCGGTGGTGTTCACCCACCATACCGGCGAGCCCGGCGAGCAACTCGACACGTACGAGCACGTGGTCTTCGTCTCTCGCGCGCTGCAGGACCTGGTCTGTGCGAGCACCGGTCTGGGGCGCGACCGAACGAGCGTCATCTACTACCCGATCGACGCGGCGTTTCTCCAGGCGCCACTCGTGCCGGCCGCGGCGCGTCGCGGGCTGGTTTTCGTCGGTGGGCTGACCGAGGCCAAGGGGGTGGACCTGCTGCTGAGCGCCTACCGCCTCGACCCTGAGCTGAACGACCATCCGCTGCATCTGTGCGGGGCGGGCGAACGCGAACGGGAATTGCGCGAGTATGCCGAGCGCCACGGGCTGAATGTCGTCTTCGAGGGCCGCTTGTCCGTGGCCGAGCTGCGCACCGTGTTGGCGCACAGCCAGGCGCTGGTGAATCCCAGCCGGTTGGAGGGGTTCAGCATCGCGTTGCTCGAGGCGCTGGCCTGCGGAACACCCGTTGTGGGCTGGGCCGCTCAGGTCTGCGAACTCGAGCGGTGGTGGGAGACGCCGGTGGGCGCGCCCTTTGATGGACGGACCCAATCGGCCGGTGACCTGGCCGACGTGATTCGTGGCCTGCTCAACGGTCCCTCCCAAGGCGATGCGGCGCGCGCCACGATTGCGGCGCACGCCCGGCGTGACTTCACCCTCGAACGCTACGGCGAGCAGAACCTGCGTCTGTATCGCCAGGTGCTCGAGCGCCGGGCGGGGGGCTGAGAGAAAGAAGAGCCATCGGCCGAATCATGCGCGTGCTTGCCGTTCAACCCTTTCTTAAATCTGCAGCCGTCGACCCGATCACCGGGCCGGCGTATCGCTCCGCAACCCTCCTGGCGGAGGAGCTCATCCGCCGCGGGTGCACGCTGGACATGTTCCCTTCGCCGGAGGCCATCGGCACCGACTTTCAGTGGGCCGTCGCACCCGGCCTCTCAGCCCGCGTGTGGCCGACGATGGAACTGCCGGTGGCCGGGGATTTGCGTGTGCTGTTCTCCGCCGTGCCAAGGCTGCGTCCATTGCCTCGCTCTTTGCGGCAGATGGTCTTTGCCTGGATGGAATTGGCTGCCTTACGCCGCGCGCTGGCCAACGGCGCACCCGATGTGCTGCACGATCATCTCGGCATGAGACGCTTCATGGGGATGGTGCGCGCGCTGGGCGTGCGCACGCCGATAGTTCTGACTCATCCGGAGGGATCGATCGAAGCGCGCCTTGAGTCGTATGCGGCGGTCATCTTCCCGAGCCGCATGGCCCTGGCTCGCAGCGGGCTGGCGGCACCGCGGGGGCGTGTTCTTCCGCCGCCGGTCGGCCCTGCGTTTCTAGGCGGCCCGACTGCGGCCTCTCCTGCCGCGAACACGCTCGTCTTTGTCGGCGGGCGGCGTGCCAAGCGCAGCCTGGAGGCGATCCTCACCGCACTGCGTGCCGACGAGCAACTGCGACGCAACTGCCGGCTGACGGTGTGCGGCGAGGTGGCTGCCAATGGGGATCTGCGCTCGATGATCGATGCCGACCAGTTGCCGGTGACCCTCAGCGGGGTGGTCTCGGCCGCGAAGTTGCGCGAGGTGTTCGACCGGGCCGCACTGCTCGTGCTGCCGGGCCAACCGGAAAGGGGCAGCCATGCCGCGCGCGAAGCAGCCTGCCGCGGACTGGCGGCTCTCACCTGGAATGCGCAAGCCGATGACCTGAACCTGGCCCTGGAGTTGCCCGCCGCGATGGGTCTCGTCGGCCGCGAGATGGAGCCTGAGCACCTGGCCCGGAGCATTCTGTCGGCGCTGGAGAGCGAGAGGGTCTCGCTGCCTTTCCGCAGTGAACTCTCGCGGCGCGCGCGCGATGTGTTTTCTGCGGCTCGCTACGCCGATCGGCACCTGCAGTTGTACGCCGAGGTCCGCTGAAAGCCCGCATGGAGACTTCCATCGCGAGTATGTTCAAC
>JBGOXY010000012.1:0-21457 GCA_041479415.1 Anaerolineae bacterium | reverse complement strand
CCAGGCACAGGTTCGCATCCACTGGCTGAAGCTTGCCATCGGCATCCGGCTTGCTGAAGGTGATGGAAACGCCGGAGGGGAAGGGCACCGTGGTGACCGGGTAGCGATTGGGCCAGTTCGACTCGTCGTGGCAGGTCGAGCACATGAAGCCGTTGCTCGGCGCCATGGCCCCCACGCCCGCGGTGTAGACGGTACCGCGTGAGTCGAAGGTAACGGTTCCGCCATTCTTGATGAATTCCGGCAGACCGCCAGCCGTATGGCATTTCACACATCCGAAGGGAACCACGCCCGTCATATCCCAGTCGCGGAAGGGCATGGTGTCCCCGGCGAAGTGCCCGGCGTCATCGCGGGTCAACTTGCTGACATCGCCGCCGAGGTCCGCAATCGAGTCGAAGAGCAGCTCGATCGTGTACTTCCCGCCATGGGCGAACTTGCCGGGGTCCTTCACCGAGAGCTGGTAGTTGTAGGCTGCCTTGAGCAGGCGAGCGGTCCAGGCCTTGTACCCATTGGCTGCGACCGCCTCATCATCCTGAGCCTGGCCGTCACCGTTGGTGTCGGCAAACCAGTAGGGATAGGCCGACGGCGAGTAGACGATCGCCGTGCCGGGCTTGGCCTTTGCATAGGATTGAATCTGGGCGTAGAGCAGGTCTTGCAGCCCGCTAATTTCGTCGAAGATGCCTTCGGTCTTGTTGCCGTCGCCGTCGTAATCGAAGGCGGAGCCGACCATGCGCACTTTTTTGAGGTCGTCCACGCTGGTCACGCCTTCATGGCAATTCGCGCACTCGGCCACTTTGACCTGCAGGGAATGCGCATCGTGGCAACCGACGCAGCTGTCGTAGCCTTCGACGTGGCGGAAGCGCGCGTCGTAAATCTTTCCATCGTATTCGTATCCGCCCTTGGCATCGGTGCCGAGGAGCGTGGCCGCCGCCGCAAAGTAGTGGATGTTGCGGAAGCCGAAGCTGACATCATTGCCACTGGCATCCTTGATCGGGGCCACCACCGCGTCGAGGTCGGTCACCTTGAAATCGGCGATCTGCTTGTCGACGCTGGCCTTGGCCTCACGACCCTGATGGCATTCCATGCAACGCGCGGAGGCGCCCAGGCCATCGATCACGATCGGGTTGCCCTCGGCATCCTTGCCGGGGAAGACCACGCTGGTGTGGGTGACTGCGGCCGAGTTGTGGCACGCCACGCAGGTGATGCCCTGCGCCGCAGTCGCCGCCACTGCCGCGTCCACCTTCCCCGCCTGGCTGCCGTCCGCGCCGAGGTAGTCCATATAGCCCGCGGCGCTATGGCATTTGGCGCAGGAGGTCGGCACTTCTGCCGGGTCGGCAGCATCCCAGTGGCGGAAGGCCTCGGCGGCGACGTCCGCGTGGCCCGAGCCCGCGGCCGCTTCTTGCTGCGGCACGATGGCCGTGGGCGCGGGTGCCTCGGTCGGTTGCGCCGTGGGTGCGGGTGTGGCCTTGCCGCAAGCGGCGAGCACGACCGCCGCCAACAACAGGCCAACAAACAGGAACTTGCGATTCATATGCATACTCCTCCTTACCGCGTATTTCGTCTGTCAAAGACAGAGCCAATGCTCAAGCCAATGTTTCGTAAGAGTCCACGCTCGCTGCGGCTGCACCTCCTTAAGCCGAGCTGCCAGGCCGTTGCCCGTCAGGCGGGCAGATGGCCGTCGATCACATCCACTAGGTCGTTGACATCCTTGGCCGGGTAGTGCTCACTCGTGACGACGCGCACCTGTTGGGCTTGCGAGTCCAGTTCGACAATTCGCGCGCCGGGGATGACTCCCAATAACCGGTTCAACGGGCACTTCTCAACGACCCACGGGTCCGCCGCATCCAATATGACAGCGATCGGACGAATGCTGCTGAGGCGAGTCGACAAGTCGTGCAGACGCGGATCAAGGAGCGTCACCTGCACTCGCCCGATATGCTCGCGCATTCGGCTGGCGACGCCCTCTGAGAAGAGCGATCCCGATGAAAGAATGACGACATGCGAGAAACCCACATGCTCCATGTGCATGGCAAGTCAACATTGTGAATATTAGCGCAGCGTGAGAGGGATCAACAACGCCCAAGCGGCCAGTAGTGCACGCACCAACGGGTAGTTCTTTGTCGCACCGGACTACCCTTTCGGGTAGCCGGACTCCTCGACGGGGTTGGTCGGGCAAAGCTTCGAGCGTGGATCAGCGCGGGGGTTTGACAAGGCCGGCCCGGATGGCAAACATGGCGGCCTCCGTTCGGTTCTTGGCCTCGAGCTTCTGCAGGATGGCCTTGACATGGTACTTGACCGTGTTCTCGCTAACCGACAGCCGCTGGGCTATGGCGCGGTTGGCCAGTCCTTCAACGAGTAGCGGAAGTAATTCGAGTTCGCGTTCTGTCAGTTGGGTACCGCGTCCCGGCGATTGACCGGCCTGGGTTAGGCCGTGGATTACGCGCGAGGCGGCCTGCCGTGTGAGCGCCGTCTCGCCGCGGGCCAGGCCCCCCAACAGGTCGAGAAACTCCTCGGCCTTGAGGTTCTTGAGCAGATAGCCGCGGGCCCCGCTGCGCATGGCTTCCAGCAAGTCCGCCTCATCATCTGAAACCGTCAGCATGACCACCTGAACTGCCGGCGCCTGTCCGCGAATTTGACGCAGTGCCTCCAGACCGCCCATGTGCGGCATGCTGATGTCGAGCAAGAGAAGGTCGGGCTTGAGCTTCAGCACCAAATCGATTGCCTGGCGCCCATCGCCTGCCTGTCCGACGACCTCGAAACCGGCCGCCTCGAGCAAGCTGACCACTCCGTCGCGAAATAGAGAATGATCGTCCGCCACGATGACGCGCATCGTCCTATGCCTCCTGCAGCGGGATCCTGACCGAGAGGCGCGTGCCGGTGCCGGGGAGCGATTCGATCGACAGCTCCGCGCCGATGGATGCGGCTCGCTCGCGCATGGTGCTGATGCCGAAGCGCAGGGCCTCGCTCCGCCCTTTTTGCGATGGGTCGAAGCCTTGTCCGTCGTCGGTCACGCTGATCTCAAGCTGCCCTTGATGGACCGCCAGCTCAACACCAGCGCGGCGGGCGGTGGCGTGCTTGCGCACGTTGGAGAGCGCCTCCTGCACAATCCGCAGTAGCTGCAATTCGGATTCGGTGCCCAGGCGGACTTTCTCCGCCTCTGCTCTGGCGCTGAAATAGGTCGGCAACCCGCTCAGCAATTCGAACTGCTCGGTATAGCGAGCGAGCATGGCAGCCAGGCCTTCGTCCGTCGCGCCCCCGACGCGCAAACCAAGGATCGCTTCGCGCACGCTGGTGTACAGGTCGCGCGCTGCCTGTTCGAGCTGCTCGAGATGGCGTTCGGCCTCGTGCACACGGCGCCGCTTGAGCATCAGGCGCACGGCCATCGCTTTGGTGTTGACGTAGCCCAGTAATTGGGCGAAACCATCATGCAGTTCGCGTGCAATCCGCTCGCGCTCGTCGGCGATGGCGCGGTTGCGCAGCCGGAGCATATCCTCTTGCTCCAGGGCGTGGCGCTCAAGCCGCTGGGCCATGCGGTTGAAGCTGGCCGACAACTCCCCAAGTTCATCGGTGATCCGGGCCGAGGCAGGCAGCCTCGAAGAAAAGTCGCCGGCGGCGAACGCCGTCAGCGGACCGCGAAAGGCCTCCACCCGCCGCACGACCACGCGGTGGATCAGCCAGTACACTCCCAGAGTCACCAGCAGCGCGAGGCCGGCCGAGATGAGTAAATCGATCTGCAGTTGCGTGATGAGCGGGCGCTGCAAGTCCAACAGTGGCACATCGGCCAGAAGTATCCCAAGGTGAGGCCCCTCCCCTGCGTGGCATGCACTGCATTCCGGTTCGTTGGCGATGGGAGAGGCAATGCGCAAGATTCCATTAGCGCTCGCGAGCAAGGCCGTGCGTGCCCGGGTGGCTGGGGGGTCTTGGTGGCACACAATGCAGCCCGCATCCTGCTGGGTGTGGGCCAGGCCGACGTCTCTTTCGGCGCTGTCAACCTTCACCTGTCCGGAGGCGTCGAGAATCTGGACCCGTTCGATCGTGCCGCTCTGCCCGACATCCAAGAGCGCCTCCCGCAGATACGTGCTGTCGTTGCGCAGCATGGCATTGCGAAGGCTGTGAGTGATCACGACACCAGTCTGGACGGCAGACGCTCGGGCCTGATCCTCGATCAACCGGCGTGCGCGCCAATAGTGGACGAGGGAGAGCGTTGCCAGCGCAATGAGCACAGGCAACGCAACGCCCAAGGCAATGCGTAGCCTCAGCCCCCAGGCCGGGCCAGGCCGAAGCGTCAGGGATTCCCGGTCCGGCGAATCAACCGTCACTGTTCGACCTGGGCGCGGGTTTAAGGAATCATCGGTCATGTGGGTTGGTGACCATTATAGGTTTCCCGGCAGGAATCGACCGCAGGACGGGTAGGCTTTGTCGAGCCGGCACGCATCAGCACTCACCGCAATTCTGCCAATATCAATCGCATTCCCTGTGTTACAATTGTCACTATTCGGGTATTACCAACCGCACTAATTCGGAATTGCGACAGGGGTTAACATGGTTTCCGGCTTATCCCTCATGGGTTGTCTGACCCATGCGCAAGGGCTACAAGCGCCGCGCGCGAAGAGTCGCCCAGAATAGCCCTTCGCCCAGGCTTGCGAAGAGGCTATTCAGTCTGGGTTTAGGCTGCAATGGAGAGGGAGCATGTCTCGTTCTGCAACGTTTCCGTCCCCCTTGAGAAGCTCCGCGCAGCGGTTGCCCACCGCCGTCCGGGATTCCATCCAATGCACGTCCCCAACCATGGCTCGAGGAGGAGGCTGATGACCTCACGCCGTTGCGCGCTGGCAGGGCTGGTGGGTGTGGCGCTGGTATTACTGTTGGCGCCCCACACAGTGCTGGCTCAAGCTCCCGAGCCCAACAACGAGGTGTGCCTCGCCTGCCACGGCAACCCGGGCATGAGCACGACTCTCATCAGCAATGAGGACCTCCCATTGAGCGTCGATCCGGCGCTCTTCGGCGCCTCGGTGCATGCACAAAGCGGGGTTGCCTGCGTCGATTGCCACAACAACATCTCCACATTCCCGCACCCCCATCTCTCAGCTGCAGATCGCCGGGACGTGACGTTGCAGTTGTACAGCGCGTGTAGGACCTGCCACAGCGACAAGTACGACCAGGAGCTCGACAGTGTGCACGGCAAAGCCCTGGCCGGCGGCAACCTCAATGCGGCGGTGTGCACCGACTGCCACAACCCGCACACCCAGGGCCGCCTTCGCGAGAAAGGCACCGGCCTGCTTGTGGCAGAAGCGCGGCTGGCAATTCCCCAAACCTGCGCCCGCTGTCACAGTGCCATCTACGAGCAGTATCGCACCAGCGTCCACGGCGCAGCGCTCATCGGCGACCCGGCGCAGGGCATGCCCGGCGGTAACCCGGACGTCCCGACCTGCATCGATTGCCACGGGGTCCATTCCATCGAAGACCCGACCACGGACGCCTTCCGCCTCAAGTCGCCGGCGCTGTGCGCCGCGTGCCATGCCGATCCGCAGCGCATGGACAAATACGGGCTCTCAACCGCCGTCATGAGCACTTATGTCGCCGATTTCCATGGGACGACCGTGACCTTGTTCGAAAAGCTGTCGCCGGATGCGCAGACCAACAAGCCGGTGTGCTTCGACTGCCATGGCGTGCATGATATCCAGCGCGTCGATGACCCGCAAAAGGGGCTCCAGGTCAAGGAGAACCTGCTGCACACGTGCCAGAAGTGCCACCCCGGCGCCACCGCCAATTTCCCGGACTCCTGGCTCAGCCACTACATCCCCGACCCACAGCGCAATTCGCTCGTGTACTACGTGGACTTGTTCTACAAGATCTTCATCCCCGCGGTGCTGGGCGGGATGGGTGTGTTCGTCCTCACCGACATCGTCCGCCGCCTGATCGAGCGCCGGAAGGGAGCCAAGCCCCAATGAACCCTCACGCGCGCTACCAACGCTTTCACTGGACACAGCGGGTCGAGCACGTGCTGCTCATCCTCTCGTTCACCACGCTGGCCGTCACTGGCTTGGCGCAGAAGTACGCCAACGCGAGTGTGAGCCAGGCCATTCTGCGCGGCCTGGGCGGGATCGAAAACGCCCGCACGATTCACCACGTTGCGGCCGCACTGATGATGTTCGAGGCGATCTACCACCTGTTGGGCACGGGTTACAAGGTGATCGTGCGCCGTTCGCGCATGACGATGCTGCCCACAATCAAAGACATCGGTGACGCCCTGCAGACGCTGCTCTACAACGTCGGGCTTCGCAAGCAGCGTCCTCAGGGGGACCGATACACCTTCGAGGAGAAGGCGGAGTACTGGGCACTCATTTGGGGCACGGCCATCATGGCGCTGACGGGTTTCATGATGTGGAACCCGATCGCCACCACCAACCTCCTTCCCGGGCAGGTCATCCCCGCAGCCAAGGCGGCCCACGGCGCCGAGGCGGTGCTGGCTGTCTTGGCCATCATTCTCTGGCATATGTATGGGGTCCACCTCAAGCGCTTCAACAAGAGCATGTGGACCGGCACGATGACCGAAGAAGAAATGATCCACGAGCATCCGCTGGAGTTGGCCGACCTCAAAGCCGGCACCGCGCAGATTGCGCACGATCGAAAGACACTGCGTCGCCGCCGTCTGGTTTACTTCCCCACCGCGGGGATTTTGGCCGCCGGCATGCTGGTCGGCCTGGTCTATTTTGTCTCGTACGAGAAGACCGCGATTGAGACCGTGCCGCCTGCGGTGGATGTGCCAATCTACGCTCCGCAGACCCCGACCGCCGTGCCCACGGCCGTCCCTCACTCCGCAGCAACTTCGGAACCCACGGGCGCCGCCCCCGGTGCGGTAACCTGGCAAGACACAATTGGCCCGATGCTCGCCAAACAATGCGTGATGTGTCACGGCCCTGTTAACCCCACCAGTGGTCTCTCGCTCGCCTCCTATCAGTCGGCGCTGGCCGGCGGAGCCGGCGGCCCTGGGGTTGTCCCTGGCGCCCCCGCCACGTCGCGCCTGGTGGTCGTTCAGAGCGCCGGCGCACATCCGGGCCAACTCACACCAGATGCGCTGAGCATGCTCAAAGCCTGGATTGAAGCTGGTGCGCCCGAAAAGTGACCCCGGCCCTCCCCGCTCAGAGTACAGGGCCGCTCGACTGAGCGGCCCTGTTGTTTTGCTGCAGAGTGCTGCGGCGCCGGCAATGCCGGGACCGTGGCCCGATTTCGTGTCAGTTCGCAGCCCAATCTGCGCGGCTAGGACCCCTCCACCGGCGGGGTGAACTTCAATACGCGCGAGGTATCCGTGTCCACAATCCACACATTGCCTTCGTCATCCACAGCCACGCCCACCGGCAGTTCAAAGCGAGCGGCATCGCGGCCAAAGTCGCCCCAGGTAAACAGGAACCCGCCATTCTTGTCGAAGCACAGCACGCGGAATCCCTCGGGGTCGGTGACCCACACCCGACCATCGGCGCCGGCCGCAATGTAAGGTTTGTTGTCGAGCGATTGCCCGGCCCAGCCCGCGATCTCCCACTGCCGGTCGAAGACAAACGTCCCCTGCTCGGTTTCGCGGAACACCTGCACGCGGCGATTCCATGTGTCGGCGACGACCAGATCCCCGGCCGGGGTCATGCTGATCCCCACCGGTTCATCGAACTGGCCGGCCTCGAAACCGGCTGAGCCCACCTGGGTCAGATAGCCGCCCTCTTCGTCGTAGACCATCACCCGTTTGTTGCCCGTATCCACGACGAACACACGCCCACGCTCATCGACCGTGATGGCCCGCGGCCCGTAGAGTTCCTGCGGCGAGGCGCCCTGGCCCAGGGTGCCCCACATACGCACGAAGGTCCCATCGGGCTGGAACACCTGAATGCGGTGATTCCAGGTGTCGGCAACGAGCACGTTCCCGTCGGGCGCCAGTGCAATGCCCCACGGTTCGTTGAAGGTCCCTCCGGGCGCCGAGCCGGCCGCCACGTCGCCGAAGGTTCCCCACCCGCCGAGCCACGTGCCGCTGGCATCGAAGTGCTGGATACGGTGATTGGCCGTATCGGCAACATAGATCGTCCCATCCCGTGCGATGGCGATGCCGCGCGGCCGCTGCAGTTCGCCCGCGGACGATCCCTGCGAGCCGAACACTACCGAGGCGGCCAGCTCCTTGCGCGATTGGGCGTACGGGTCGACGACAACTTCGGCGGCCGGCTTGACCCCGTATTGCCAGACCGTGGCGGCGATGTCACGCCGAACGTAGAGACGCATGCGCTCCGACACAGGCCACTGCGCCAGATCATACGAGGCGCCGGTCAGACTGCCGTATTCCGTGTAATCACGATCGAACCAGATATCCCACAACGCTTTGCGGTAACGCGGGTCCGACAGGGCATTGCGGATGCGCTCCCAGTTGAGGCCGAAGTACTCTTGCATCGGCCATGACATGCGGACGTATTCGAAGTAGGTGTGCGTGCGCGCTAACAAGGGGTCGATCTTGCTGAAGTTGCCCTGGCCGACGACGATGACTGGCACCTCGACCAGGTCACGCGAAGGCTGGTCGCCAAAGAAGCGCTGGTTGTGATAATCACGGAAGTACCAGGTGAACGACCACGAGACCAGATTGTCGTAGCCAACTTGGACCCCCAGGCCGTCGGCCGTGCGGCGCGAGATATCTTCGATCTGAGCCATGACGGTCTTCACGCCTTGCGCCGAATGGGCGTAGTCGATGAATTCCCGGCCGTTGCCAAAGTTGATGTAGCTAGCCGTCCACCCGGCGCGCAGAGTGAGCACCCCCAGCAGCATGAAGAATTCGAGCACAAGCACCCGGAACCATTGGCCGAAGGGCAGACCGCGCCACAGACGCCACAGCGCCCATAACGAGAGAGCTGCAAAGCCCAGGGACTCGAGGAAAGAGGTGGTGGACTGCAATTCCTCCAGCAGCATTCCGCCGAAGGGCGGGTGCGGGCCAAGACCAATCGCAAAGGCGACGACGAGCGAGACCACCACAATCGGCAGAAGCAACCAGGCAACCCAGCGCGGCGACCGAACAACCAGCGGCCAGTCGATGTGCTCCACGATGTGGGCGATGGCCCAACCACCCAGCAGTATCAGCGGTAGGGTGACGTGCACAGTCAGCCAAGGCATCTTCTCGCCGGCCGCACTATAAGCGGCAAGCGACACCACCGACCAGAACCCCAAGAAGCCGACCATGCCGAAGACCGGCACGGCGGGTGGCCGCGTTGGCTCTCCCGCGGCGGACGGCTGCACAGCCTCGGAGCGAGACAGCGCTTCGGCTGTCTGAGTCTTGCGCGCGCGCAGTCCAGTCAAACCAATAACCCCAGCCGCAACGGCGGCCAGGGCGGGCAAGAACTCGTACAGCGGCAGTTGGATCAGCAGGTAGTAATACCAGGGCTGCCCGCCGCGCTGCACGCCTTGCTGCTCGAGCCAGTAGCCCAGCGACCCAAAGAGCCCGGAAAACAATCCGTTGCCGTTGGTGAAGAAGGTGGTGAAGAACACCCCCATGATGGCGAAGAAGATGGCCGCGTTGACCAGCCACAAGCGCCGATCCCACGCCAGCCCGATGACCACCGACAGCAACAGGAGCGGCACGGCGAAAACCGCGGTGTGTGAAAGCCCCTGCAACGAATAGTCGAGCGCATCCCATCCCATGGCCCGCACCGGGAAGGAGGCCAATTGCGGCAGGACAAAGGTGCCCAAGACGATCAGCAGGTCGAAGGCCGGGAAGCGTGGGCGGAACGATGGACCAAAGGAGCGCGCGGCCAACCACAAACCCACCAGGAATGCCACACCGCCCAGCACCCCCACTCCGCCGCCCCACAGCAACATCGGCGCGAACGACAGCGTCTGGCCTGGAGTACGCGGCAGGTTCGGGTCCGCCGGGACGGCGGTCCCCCCGGTCAATCCGCCCAGACGCGTCTGATTGAACGCAAGCAGCCAGAGCGCGGCCAAGAGCAAGGCCGCCCCCAGCGAGACAAGGAAGGTGAATCGCCGCTGGTCGCCCTCGCGCGCCCACTCGACACGCAATAGGGAAATCAGGAGCTGCAACCCCAGGAAGACCATGGCGATCGCGACATAGATGTAGGAGGTTTCTTTGGTGGTGTAGTGCAGGGCCGTCGCGGCCGTCAGCAGGTACAGCCAGCGTGCCTGGCGGGTCTCGAAGTAGCGCGCGATGGCCAAGAACATGAGCAGCCCCCAGACGACCACGAAGGCCTCATTGCGCACGTAGCGTGAATAGTAAAGCATGAACGGCGAGAGGCCCATCATCACACCGGCCATCAATGCGCCCGGCTTGCCGAGCCAGCGGCGGAAGGGCAACATCAACGCCACGGCCGCGATGCCAAAGAGCGCGGCCGGCAGCCTCGCCGCAACATCGCTCGCCCCAAAGACGAAATAGGACAGCGCGACCAAATGCATCTGCAGCGTGCCGTGCATCATCGGATTGTGAATATAGCCCTGCCCGCGCGAGAGCAGCCAGGAATAGTAGGCGTGCAGCGTTTCATCGTGCGACATGGCCCGCGTGTCGATATCGTAGAAGCGGGTGGCGGCCACGCCCACCAGGAGCAAAAGCCACAGCAGATGCTCCCAGGCGATCGGCAACCAGGGTGCGACGGGACGTTCGAGCCACGAGGACTTCGCCGAGGATGGCTGCATATCCTGCCTCATTCTCGCTGTCGTTGGCGGACACGGGGACGGGCTGCGCGCACCGGAGGCCGGCGGGATGGCTTGGGCGATTGCGTCGCGTGGGTACTGGCCAGAAGTTGACGCGCTTCCGCCGCCGTGAGTTCACGCGATTGGCCCGGACGGAGGCTGCCGAGCAGCAAGCTGCCGATGCGGATGCGCTGCAGGCGGACGACACTCAGGCCCAGACGCATGGCAATCTCACGTATCTCGCGTTTGCGCCCTTCGCCCATGACCACCCGCACCCACGCGCCGCGTCCGGCCGGGCTCTCGACTCGCACCAGCGCCGGAGCGGTACGCAGGCCGCCCTCCAACACCACGCCGCGCCGCCAGATCTCGAGTTGCTGCTCATCCGGCCGGCGCGAGAGCAGCACGCGGTACTCCTTCTCGCAGCCGTAACGGGGGTGTGTCAGCCGCAAGGCCAATTCCCCGTCGTTGGTCATCAAGATCAGGCCCTCGCTTTCGAGGTCCAGTCGCCCAACCGGGAAGAGCCTTGCCGCGCCGGGCACAAGATCGCGCACCGTTTGGCGATCGCCTTGCGGCTCGAGCGAAGAAACAACCCCGCGCGGCTTGTGCAGGGCCAAGTTCACCGTTTGTTCCGCGGCGGCCAGCGGCCTTCCATCGACGCGGATGTCGTCGTGCCTCGGATCGGCCTTCTCGCCAAGTGAGATCGGCTTGCCATTGACGGAGACGCGCCCGGCGCGGATCAACTCTTCGCATGCGCGGCGCGATCCCAACCCGGCGGCGGCCATAAGCTTCTGCAGACGTTCGGAGGTCACTGCGTCAGCCCTTCAGGACGGTCTCGGGCGCCGCAGGTTCGGCCGGCATCGGCGCCGCCTCTTCGATCTCCAGCGGAGGCAAGTCCTCAACCGACGAAAGCCCAAAGTGCTGCAGTGCTGTGGTCGTCAGACCATACAAGATGGGCCGCCCCGGTCCCTCGGTGCGTCCGATCTCCTCAACCAACCCCTTGGCCAGCAGGCTCTGTAAGACGCTGTCACAATTGACGCCGCGGATTGCGTCGACCTGAGGCCGGGTCAACGGCTGGCGGTAGGCCAGGATGGCCAGAGTCTCGAGCGCGGCCTTACTCAGGCTGGTGGTGTGCCCCAGGCCAAGAAACTTCTCGACCACGGCCGCCGCGCGGGGGGAGGTCGTGAGATGGATGCGATCGCCGAATCGCAGGATCTGCAGCCCGCGCTGAGCGTATTCCTCAGCCAGCGAGCGCAGCGCGGACTCAACCTCGGCGCGCGTCGCCGCGAGCGCCTCCGCCAGTGTGGCCAGGAGCGCCGGCTCCGCGGTCACGAAGAGCAGGCTCTCCAACTGCGCGCTGAGGGGAAGGCTCCCGTTCGATTCAGGATTCGTCGACATGCTATAATCCGGCTCGCCCCAGGGCACGATTCATGTAACGGCTGCGGTTGATGATACGCCCCCTGTGTCTATCTCTCAAGCGGATCCTGCTAAGCCTGCCGGTCATTGGTCTGGCGGCCTGTACGCTTTACCTGGGGGGTCCCCAGCCGCCCCCTACCCCGACGCCCGGGGCCAGCGAGGTTCCGTTCGTCGAACAGGCCTGGCGCGATGCCATCGCGCAATCTGCCGGCGGGCAGGTTATTGTCATCTTCACCCAAGAGCAACTGACGGAATTCCTCAACCTGCGTCTTTCGGCGCAACCCCAGAGTCGACTTAAATCGGTGCACGTCATCCTCGACCAGGGCGCCATATCCTTGTATGGCACGTTGGAGGCGGCCGATCTGTCGGCTTCGGCGCTGGTCGTATTGCGGCCGCTTGTCTCGGATGCGGCGCGGCTGACACTGGAAATCGACACGCTCCAGGTGGGACCGCTGCAACTGCCAGCCCAATCGATGTCCGCCCTTTCTCAGGCGCTGTCGGAGGTGTTGACCGGTGAGGTCGCAAGCCTGGCGACCGGGTTCCAGGTGCAAGAAGTGCTGGTGGCCCAGGGGCAGATCGCCATCCGAGGCGAGCTGCGCTAGGCGCCTTGCGCGCGCGGCCCGGCCGGCGTCCGACAACTCAAATGGCAATTATACCAAGGCACTCTCCGCAATCATCCGTGCGCTCCCAACTCCGCCGGCATCTCGCCACGCGCGCGCTCACTCGCCGCTCGTTGGCAAGCCCCACGCGCCGGACCATCGCGTGCCTGCTGATCGCCGCCCTGGCCGCATGTGCCGGACCGCAAGTGACCCTCGTTCCGCTTGAGGTGAGTATTCATGCGGATGGCTCGCAGCACTCGGTGCGGGTCGAAGGCGGAACCACCGTCGCGCAGGCCCTGGCCCAGGCCAGCCTGCAGCTCGGGGCCCTCGACCGTGTATCGCCGCCGCTCTATGCGCTGGCTTCGGCGGCAAGTGAAATAGTGATTGTGCGAGTCATCGAGGAATTCGAGATCGAGCGCGCCACTTTGCCTTACACTCAGCAGACGGTTCGCAGCGAGATGCTCCCGGCGGGAACTCAACGCCTGCTGCAGGCTGGGCGCAATGGTCTTGAGGAAGTGACCTACCGCGTGCGACTTGAAGACGGGCAGGAAGTCTCAAGATCACCCGTGCGGCAAGTTGTAGTCGAGGCACCCGTGCCCGAGATCGTCCTGTTGGGCGCGCAGACCCAAACCGCGACGATCAGCCTAGCTGGCAGGCTGGCTTACCTCGAAACGGGCTCCGCCTGGGTAATGAGCGGGAGCTCGCGCGAACGAACCGCGGTCGCCATCACTGGCGATCTGGATGGGCGCGTCTTTTCTCTTGCGCCGGACGGCACATGGCTCGCGGCCTCGCGCACGGCCGAGAACGGCCTGAACGCGCTGTGGCTCTATTCAACCCAGGCCCCCGGGGCACCGCTCGCCCTTGGCGTAGCAAACGTGGTTCATCCGGTTGCGTGGTCACCCGAGCTGCCATTGGCCATTGCGCTTTCGACCGTCGAGCCAAGCCAGGCCGCTCCCGGGTGGAAGGCGAACAACGACCTGCGCGTCGTCTCGATTGGCGTTGCCGGCCAACCCGCCTCTCCGCAGCAGGTGTTGCCGCCGCAAGTTGGGGGCCGCTATGGTTGGTGGGGCACATCTTTCGTGTGGTCTCCCCAGGGCGAGACCTTGGCCTACCGCCGCCCGGATAGCATCGGGGTGATCAACGGCCGCACCGGTCGCACGCTCGCCTCGTTCCCCGTCACGCCTTACGTCAGCCCCACCGATTGGGTGTGGATGCCCGGGCTGAGCTGGTCTCCCGACGGGCGCTTCATATACTCCGTCGCCCACGGCGCGCCGCTGGGTCTTGAGATCCCGGAATCCTCGCCGGCCTTCGATCTGGTCGCCATCCCGATCGCGGGCGGCGCCTCGCTCACACTCCGCCCGCGGGTGGGGATGTTCGCGAGCCCCGTCGTTTCGCCGCTCGGAGAGGCAACCAGCGGCGGAGAGGCCCAGGTGGCCTTCCTGCAGGCCCTGCAGCCTCTCGAAAGCGAAAGCAGCAGTTACCGGCTGATGGTGATGGATCTGGATGGGAGCAATGCCCGGGCCGTTTTCCCGAGCGAGGGCGAGGGAGGCCTGGAGGCCCAGCAGGTGGTGTGGTCGCCGCAGGGAACGCACCTGGCCTTCGTCTATCGCGGGGACGCGTGGGTGGTAGAGGTGTCGACCGGTCTGGCACAACCGCTCACGGCCAGCGGCCGGGTGACCGCTGTCGATTGGAGATAATGAAGTATCATTGCGGAGCCGGAGCGAACCCACGCTCTCCCACTTCCCTCGTTCGGAGAATGCATGCGAGTACTGCTCACCGGAGCTGCGGGTTTCATCGGGTCGCACTTGTGCGACCGGCTTCTGGCCGAGGGCCACAGCGTTGTCGGCCTCGACAACTTCGTCACCGGCTCGCCTGAGAATATCGCTCACCTGGCCGGACACGACCGCTTCCTATTCATCCGTCACGACGTCTCGAATTACATCTACATTCCCGGCCGGGTGGAGGCAGTGATGCATTTCGCCTCACCGGCCAGCCCGAATCCGCACAGCCCGTTTGGCTATCCCAACCTGCCGATTCAAACGCTTAAGGCTGGCGCGCTGGGGACGCACAATGCGCTGGGCGTGGCTCGCGCGCAGCAGGCGCGCTTCCTCTTGGCCTCCACCTCCGAGATTTATGGCGATCCCCTGGAGCATCCGCAGCGCGAAACCTACTTTGGGCACGTCAACCCGGTGGGGCCGCGCTCGATGTACGACGAGGCCAAGCGCTTCGCCGAGGCCATCACCATGGCCTACCACGGCCACCACGGCGTTGACACGCGCATTGCGCGCATCTTCAACACCTACGGCCCACGCATGCGCCTCGACGACGGACGGGTCGTGCCCAACCTGGTGGGTCAGGCTTTGCGCGGCGAGCCGCTCACGGTCTACGGCGACGGGTTGCAGACGCGCTCCTTCTGCTATGTCGACGATTTGGCGGATGGCATCCTGCGATTGTTGCTCTCCGATGAACACCTGCCGGTCAATCTGGGCAATCCGTCGGAGATCAGCATCCGCGACTTCGCCGAGCGCATCGCTCTTCTCAGCGGCGGGCGCAGTTCCATCACCTTCCTGGCGGACCGGCGCGGCGCCGATGACCCGCAGCGCCGCCAACCCGACATCTCGCGTGCGCGCGAAATCTTGGGGTGGCAGCCGCAGGTGGATCTTGACTGGGGGCTGCAAGCCACGCTGGCCTCCTTCGCCGGCCGGATGGGGCTTCGTTGAGCATGGACTGGCGCCGCGAGCGCGTCCGCTTTACACGCTTCCTGGTCGTCGGCGCAATCGGCGCGGTCGTGGATTTCGGCACCTTCAACCTGTTGGCGGAGTGGCTGAATATCAATGCGGTGGTGGCTTCGGTGATTTCGTTCACGGCCGCGGTCACCAGTAATTTCATCCTCAACCGCCATTGGACTTATCCTGATTCCCGAAGCAAGCCGGTGGCGCGGCAGTGGCTGCAGTTCGCGGTGGTCAATCTGGTTGGGCTATTTGTCCGCACACCGCTCTTTGCATTCCTTCGGGCGCCATGGACTCGGCTGGCCGAGCGGCTTCCCGTGAGCTGGGGGCCTCTCACGGCGCAGCAACTCGGCAATAACCTGGCGCTGGCCTGCGCCGTGGGCGTAGTGCTCATCTGGAATTTCGTCGCGAACCGCCTGTGGACTTACAATGACGTCCGCTAGGGGGAACAACATGACCCGACGGGTGCCCCCGTTGCATCTGTACACCACTCGCGGCGAGTTCGCCGCCCTGCTCATCTTTCCCTACCTCTACAGCCGCGATGGGGACTGGGTGGGTTGGGTCAGCGACGAACGCGACGTCTTCAATTTGGAAGGCGGCTACGTCGGATGGGTGTCGCACGACCGGCGCATCCTGCGGCGGGCCACGGTCCAACCGCGAATCATTCCCCCGCCCCCATCCAAACCCGAGGAGCCCCGTGTTCGCGTGCCGGCCACCACCCCTCTGCCGCCGCTCATGGCCGAGTATTCGCATGATGTGATCGACGTGCTCGAGGACATGCCCGAACTGCTCCACTCGGGCGACCGCTCAGAACTCCAGTCGGACATGGACTAGTGCCTGTGGCCGACCCGACTCCCGAAGCCAAGCACATCCGCGATTCGATCGTGACCCTCAGCCAGCTGATGCGCCTGGAGCATGCCAACCTGCACGGCAACGTGCACGGCGGCATTGTGATGAAGCTGGTGGACGAGGCAGGTGCGCTCACCGGCATGCGCCACGCCCAGCACCCGGTGGTGACGGTGGCCATGGACAATATGAGCTTCCGCCATCCGATTCAAATTGGCGACCTGGTGACCCTCACCTCGCGCTTGACGTACGTCGGGCGCACCTCGATGGAGGTGCGGGTGGAGGTGGAAGCGGAGAACCAGCTCACCGGCAGTCGGGTCCACACCAACACGGCCCATCTAGTCTATGTGGCGCTCGATTCGGCCGGCCGACCTGTGCCTGTCCCGATGCTGCTCCTCGAAACCCCGGAAGAGCAGCGCGAGTTTGCGGAAGCCGAGGCGCGCCAGGATCAGCGCCGCGCCCAACGTCCGGCTGCAGGCGCGACGGAGTAACCGGTATGGCCGAGGCCATCCGCGGGATCACTCACCTCTTGGAAGTTGCCTCCTCACGGCGCTTCCTGGCGGCCGTCGAGCCGGGCGACCGCGGGCTGGCCGAGAGCCTGCCCTTCCCCTTCCTGGCCTTCGTCGGCGAAGGCGAAATGAAATTGGCGCTGCTGCTGGCCATCATCAACCCGGCGGTGGGCGGCGTGCTACTGCTCGGTCCGCGCGGAACGGGCAAGACCACCGCCGTGCGCAGCCTGGCGCCGCTCCTTCCTTCCGTGCCGCGCAGCCTGTGCCCCTACGGGTGCCTGCCTGAAGACATCGAGACCGGCGGAATGGATGCCGTCTGCCCGGATTGCGCGCGTAAGTACGGGCTGGGCGAGCCGCTGACCTTCAGCGATCGCATGAAGCTGATGGAGCTGCCGCTCAACGCGCAACTGCCGGATGTGATCGGCGGGCTGGACGAGCGCGCGGCGTTGCACCAGCGCCATCGCCTGCACCCGGGCATTCTGGCTCAAGCCGACCGCAACTTCCTTTACGTCGACGAGATCAACCTGCTCGCCGACGACATCACCGACGCCATTCTGGATGCCGCCGCGCAGGGCATGTACACCGTGCGCCGAGGCGCGCTGGCCGCGTTCTACCGCTCGCGTTTCGTCCTGGTCGGTTCGATGAATCCCGAGGAGGGCATCTTGCGCCCGCAGATCTTCGACCGCTTTGGGTTGCGCGTGGTCGTGCACGGCGTGACGAGCATCGCCGATCGCTGGGAGGCCTACCAGCGTGTGCGCGCGTACCAATCCAACCCGCGCGGGGTGATCGAACACTACCGCGAGGAGACCGAAATCATGCACGGCGAAATCCTGGCGGCACGTGAGAAGCTGCCCGCCGTGAAGCTGGCCGCCGAAACCGCCGAATTGGCGCTGCAGATGGCCGAGCGCCTCAATATTGTCTCGCACCGCGCATCGGCAGCCCTGTTCGAAGCCGCGCGCGCGCTGGCCGCAGCCGATAATCGCGACGCGGTGACGGCCGCAGATATCCGCACGCTGGCACCCCTCGCGCTGCGCATGCGCCGCTCGGCCTTCCTCACCGACTACTTCACTCGCCAGGGTGAAGAGGAGCAGGAGCTGAGGAGCCTGATGGACGAGGTGCTGCCGGCGCCACCCTCCCCCGCGCCCGCGTAATCGCTCACCCAACTGGAAGAGGGCACAGCATGCCTTACGCATGCACCCGCACGTGCGGCATGCGCATAGATTCCGCCAAGGCCGATCGCCGAGGGCGGCTCCGCGCCTCGACGCACACCGCCGACGTGCGCAGTGAAGACGAACTCGCGGCCTGTTAGCGCGAGCCCCACATCGCGGTGTGCAGCTTTCCGCAGGCCTCGCCCATCAACGCGGTGCAGAGTCCAGCGCAAGCAACTCCTTGATTACCTCGCCACGTCTCGCTTCGCATTGACAACCGGATGTTCGGGGCCCGGCTTGTTGGGCCCCAACAAGATCATTCGCCGCGGCTGGTCTTAAGTTGACCAGGCGTGATGGGCATGCAATTCGCCGGATTTGGGCGCGGCCTGTCGCGACAGTCCCTGTCGCCGACTCGCTGCTCCGGCGCATGCGCGCCGCGAAGGACACTATTAACGTCGTGCCGCGGGCCTTAGGTAAGTTGTCAAAACACAAGAGCATCAAGGTGCTCCGGTTTCCATCGCCCATCCTCGATGGGTTACAATTATCGTCCGAGGTGCACGGCCCATGGGGAGATCCCTTCCGACATGACCCTCAGTCAACTTGCTCGATCCATCGCCGAATCGCCGACGCTCGAACTCAACGAAGAGGCGCGCCTGTTGCGCGAACGCGGCGAGCCGGTGATTCACCTGGGCATCGGCGAACCCAAGAACCGCGCTCCGATTGCCGCCATCCTCAGTTCGGCCGCGCGCCTCAACGAGGGCGACATCAAATACACGCCGACCGACGGCATGCCCTCGCTCAAGAAAGCGATCATCCGCTACACCGAAGAGAATTACGACCGCGTGGTGGCCCCCGAGAACGTGATCGTCTCGTCCGGCGCAAAGCAGTCGCTCTTCAACGTGCTCTACACGCTGCTCAACCCGCAGGATGAAGTCATCATCCTGGCGCCCTACTGGGTGAGCTACCCGGAGATGGTGAAGATGGTCTACGGCGTGCCGGTCATCGTCACGCCGGAAGACGGCTCGTTCCACCCGCGCATGGAGGAGATCGAGCGCGCGGTGACCAGCTACACCAAGGCCATCATCGTCAACTCGCCCAACAACCCCTCCGGGGTGGTCTATTCCGACGAATTCATGGCGGCCATCGTCGAGTTTTGCGAGCGCAAGAACATCTATCTCATCTCCGACGACATCTATCACAAGTTGGTATTCGACGGCCGCCAGCCGACGTCCTCGTACAAGTACACCACCCGCGATATCGAAAGCACGCGCGTCGTCGCCATCAACGGGGTGTCGAAGTTGTACGGCATGACCGGTTTCCGCATCGGCTGGGTGGTGACCAATCGCAAGATGGTCGAGGTCATGACGAATGTCCAGGCGCAGACCACCTCGTGTGCCTCGGAGGTGCTGCAGGCGGCGGCCGAAGGCGCGCTGACCGGCCTGCAGAGCGTGGTGGAGGCGCTGCGCTTGACGATCGAGAACAACCGCAACGTGATGCTCGAGCAGCTCAAGGCCTTCGACGGCGTGCGTGTCGTGCGCCCGGGCGGCACCTTCTATTGCCTGCCCGATTTCCGCGCGTACAATCCGAAATCGGAGGAGCTCTCGCGCTTCCTGCTGCGCCGGGCGCTGGTGGTCACCGTGCCGGGCAAGGAGTTCGGGATGGAGGGGCACATCCGCCTGAGTTACTCGGGGACCGTCAAAGACATCACCGAGGGCGTCGAACGCATCAAGTGGGCGCTCGACCCCCATTCGCCCAACGAAATCTACATCGGCGACCGCAAAATGGTACGAGACTGGCTATGAACAACATCCTCGATATCCGTACGCCGGCCGAAGGCGAGGCTGCGGCGCTGCGCTCCGACTACGGGCTGGACTCGATCGGCCTGACCAATCTGCGCAAGGCATACTGGAACCTGCCGGCCGAAGCTCTCTACGAAGAAATCGTCTTCCGCCACGAGGCGAGCATTACACGCCAGGGGCCGATTGTGGTGGCCACCGGCAAGCACACCGCCCGCTCCGCGACCGACAAGTTCATCGTCCGCGAGCCCTCCACCGCCGACCGCATCTGGTGGGGCGAGTACAACCGGCCCTACGCCCCCGATAAGTTCAACGAGCTGTACGAGCGGCTGCTCGGCTTCCTGCAGGGCCGCGATGTGTTCGTGCAGGATTGTTTCGCGGGGGCGGATCCGGCCTATCGCCTGCCCATCCGCATTGTCACCGAGCATGCCTGGCACAGCCTGTTCGCGCGCAACATGTTCCTCCCACCCCAATCGGCCGAGGAGTACCGCCGACACGTGCCGGATTTCACGGTGATGTGCGTACCCTCCTTCCAGGGTGCGCGCACCATCGACATGACGGCCACCAAGACCTTCATCATCATCAACTTCCAGCAGCGGCTGTGCATCATCGGCAACACGGCGTACGCGGGCGAGATCAAGAAGTCGATCTTCTCAATTCTCAACTTCCTGCTGCCGGCGCAAGGCATTCTTTCGATGCACTGCTCGGCCAACGCCGGCGAGAGCGACGACGATGTGGCGGTATTCTTCGGGCTCTCGGGCACGGGTAAAACCACGCTCTCGGCGGACCCGCATCGGCGGCTGATCGGCGATGACGAGCACGGCTGGAGCGACGAGGGGGTATTCAACTTCGAGGGCGGCTGCTACGCCAAAGTGATCCAGCTTTCGCCCACGGCTGAGCCGCAGATCTACGCCTGCACACGCAAGTTCGGGACCATTCTCGAAAACGTCACCTACGACCCGGTCACGCGTCTAATCGACCTGGACGACGACAGCATCACCGAGAACACGCGCGGTTCGTACCCGCTCGAATACATCGAAAACGCCATCCCCGCGAAGATGGCCGGCCACCCGCGCAATATCATCCTGCTCACCTGCGATGCCTCGGGGGTGATGCCGCCGCTCGCACGCCTGACCCCGGACCAGGTGCTGTACCACTTCATCTCGGGCTACACGGCCAAGATCAGCGGCACCGAAGTGGGGCTGGGGGTCGAGCCGGAGATCACTTTCAGCACATGCTTCGGCGCGCCCTTTATGGTGTACCACCCGGCCTTCTACGCCGATCTTCTCAAGCGGAAGATTCTCAAGCACAAGGTCAATTGCTGGCTGGTCAACACCGGCTGGGGGGGCGGGCCGTACGGCGTGGGCAAACGGATCAGCATCCGCTATACGCGGGCGCTGCTCGACGCCGCGCTCTCAGGCCAACTGCTCAACGTCGATTACGCCCCCGACCCGGTCTTCGGGTTCCAGGTGCCGCGCTCGTGCGACGGCGTGCCGGCCGGCGTGCTCGATCCGGCAGGCTCGTGGCCGAGCAAAGATAGCTACATGGTCAAGTACAGGCAGCTCGCGTCGCGCTTCGTCGAGAACTTCCGCAAGTATCAGGCGGAGGTGCCTCCTGAGGTTGCGCAAGCCGGCCCGCATGCGTAGAGGCGGTACGTCGGGGAATCGTAGTGGCGGGTCTGAGACCCGCCACTACAACGGCAACACGACGCGGCGGGGCGGGTCTCAGACCCCCCCCCACGTCGTCAATGTTGGGCGGGTT